>JAGBWQ010000149.1 GCA_017629735.1 Kiritimatiellia bacterium | reverse complement strand
CTTCCTTTTCTGCTGGCGAAAAAGCAATCTTTGCAAGTTTCTTATCAGTCTTGATCGCGGCAAGGCGATTGATAGCTCTACCCGGAAGCTCCTTCGCTTCAAATTCAAAATATCTCTTCCACTCTAGATAATCAGAAGGAGATGCAAGATCTGTTATCGCAATGACGGCTGCCTCAATAGCTTCAGGAACCTCTGCTCCATAGTAGACAGGATTACCAAGAGCATCAACAACATAAAGCGGCCCTGCAGGAGCGGACGCAAGCCCTGCATCTGCATATACCGGAAACGAAATTCCTTCAGGAGATTTCTCGTATGAGCCAAGAAGAATAAAAGACTTGCCCTTAAAACTCGACCACACAACTTGCAAGCGCGCCGCCTGCGATGCGTCGCGGCTAACGAGCACTACCTTGCCAACCATGTAAGCTGATGAAAGTTTGCGCCCCGCCACCCTATGCGCGTCATCAAGATTCTCCCACTCTGCCGCGCTACAAAAAAACGAAGCTGACGCCGCAGCAATAGCAAGAAAGGATGAGCGCATTCTAAAAAATGAAGACATGCCTATTTCCGCCATCATTTTCCAAGAGGTGCATTTTCTTGCGGAACAGCAAACTTCCAATCTGGAGAAATGGAGAGAATGCTCTTGCGATAAAAATCTGCATCAGTAATGCGCTCGTCCTTCAAAGCGCGGATGTAGAGTTTTTCAAGCGATTTAACAAGCTTCTCGCGCGACTGCGCCTCGCCAGCAACAAAAGCTTCGTCCACAAGGCGCTCCGTCTTTGCAAGAGCACGATCTGCCTTTGGCAAAGAGCGATCATTCTCTGCCAAATACGGCTCTTTCGCAAGCTTCGTGACATTGCCCTTCTCGTCTATAACAGAATCTTCTGTTCCGCCTGCCCAAGAAAGATCAGCCACTGTTTTCTCTGGCTGAAGAGCCCTTTCACGCTCTTCAAGACTGGCGTTCCACTCAAGAAGCTCGCGTTCAAGCGTCTCAAAATCAATTTTACGAAGCTCAAGCAATTTAGCCTGTGAGAGGATCTTTTCGCTTTTCAGCTTTTCAGCAGCAAGCTTATCGGCCTCAGCGCGGGCGCGCAACTCTTCAGCCTCTGCCTGTATCTTTGCCTTCTCCTTCTCATCGCGCGCTTTTGCGGCAATGGCCTTAGCCTCCTCTGCGCGACTTCTCGCTTCCTCCGCACGACTTTTTGCCTCCTCTGCCGCAGCCTCCGCCTCGCGGCGCTCTTCTTCGGCCGTCGCAACATCAAGCTCTGCTTTTTTTCTCGCTTCAGAAGCGGCATCAAGAGATGCTTTTTTGGCGCTCGCCTCAGCCTCTGCTGCTTTGCGCTTTTCGGCCTCTGCTTCTGCATTTTTCCGAGCCGCTCTCGCCTCGGCATCAGCCTTATCTGCTGCAGCCGACTGAGCCTCAGCAGTATAACGCGCAGCAGCCGTTCGGTTGACGCTCGAGACGACAACCGCGACAGATGCTGCTATGACGGCAGATGATATGAGAATGATGCAAAGCAATCTCATTTTCAATGCTCCCCACTCTTGTTATTAAAATTGGCTAAAATTCTCGCAAATATCTCGAGAATTATACCAAATCGCACATGCTTACTGCAACAACAGCAAGTGCGAACTTTTAAGTTTTACTATCGTACAAATAGCGCTACGCCACCGCCACACCGCAATCATGCTACCTTTCTAGCTTTCATCTGCGCTATACTTGGAGATGCCTTTGTTTTTAAGGCGATTTCTTCAACAATTGCACTATTCGCCTTGAGAAACTCGATAGATGAGAGCGCACCTTGCCCAAGTTGCACATCGCCAAACGAAAGCCAACTGCCGCGCTTTTCTACGACACCCCGCGAAAGCGCCGCGTCGAGCACAGACCCTTCGTAAGAAATGCCGCACGAATAAAGAATATCAAATTCAGCTTCTGTAAATGGAGCCGCCACCTTATTTTTAACAACTTTAACTCGCGTGCGATTGCCGACGATCTCCCCAGAAGTATTTTTTATCGCCCCTATCCGCTGAACAAGCAACCGACAAGTTGCATAAAACTTAAGCGCCTTGCCGCCAGGTGTTGTTTCGGGGCTTCCAAACATAACACCAATCTTCTCGCGCACCTGATTTGTGAATATACAAAGTGTGCCTGTCTGATTCAACACCCCCGCAAGCTTACGCATCGCCTGGCTCATAAGGCGCGCTTGTAGGCCGACATGACAATCGCCCACATCACCATCAATCTCTGCCTGCGGCACTAGCGCCGCAACAGAATCGACGACTATCACATCAACCGCACCCGACTTCGCCAAATGTTCGCAGATTGTTAAAGCCTCCTCTCCAGAATTTGGTTGAGAGACAAGCAAAGAAGCAAGATCTACACCTATCTTCGCGGCATAGCCAGGGTCGAGCGCATGCTCTGCATCTATAAATGCCGCGGTGCCGCCAGCCTTTTGTACATTTGCGGCCACATGCAAAGCAAGCGTTGTCTTCCCCGACGATTCGTGCCCATAACACTCGACTATTCGCCCCTTTGGAAGGCCTCCAATGCCAAGAGCTAAATCAAGAGAAAATGCTCCCGTTGAAACAGCCTCAACATTTTTGTCTGCAGCATCACCAAGACGCAACACCGACATCTCACCAAATTCTTTTTTGATTGTCTTTAACACTTCTTCAAGTGCCGTTATCACCTTGCCCATGATAGCCTCCTAATATTTAAATCCATTTAACAAATCGCCCACGACGAGCGAAAAGCTCAACACGCTCGATGTGATCAATTATCGGACTGCCGCCTTCTGGTGTGCCATATATCTCAATCACATCAAAACGGAAAGCGCCTTTCCACTTCTTTCCTCGCCGCCATGCATTACACGCACGCCGTAGATTCTCCTTCTTCCGGCGGTTCACACTGCGCAAACGACGAGAGTATCGAGAGAGTGTTGCATGCTGCTTAACCTCCACAAACACAATCGTATTGTTACGCTTATCCAATGCGACAATGTCGATCTCGAGTCTCTCATCTTTTTTATATGGGTGCGAATTACGCTCAAGTATCGAGAACCCGCCGCGACGGAGATAATCCGCCGCGACGCACTCGCCCCACATTCCGTGTTCGACACCGACATTAGCACTATCAGGCCGCTTCATTCCCACTTCCCTTGGTACCAATCGGCGAACGAGCACTCTCCCACGATGGGCCAGGAACTCCAAAACATATAACCGACATAATGCCACAAAGAGCCTCTGAAAGACCAAGTGCTTCGCCGCCGCCAAAGAAAAACCTAGCATATCGCTCTGCACCATCTGCACTAGTGCGAGAGATATCGAGCGAATAGCCAACACAAGGTTCGATCATGTGCTTTAAATTAATTTTAGTGGAGCCGGCAGATGACATATGAAAAAGCCCCTTGCCGCCTTCAATCGCCTCGTACTCGCCTCTAAAGACTTGCAAGAAAGCGCAAAGGTCTGAAAACCCAAGCTTCACAGTTAGCGCGTTTGCCCAATCAAATGTCGCAGCCTTAGCAGCGCCAGCAGAACGATCTGCTAGGGTCGCTTGAGTTGCAATGCTAAGCATGACACAACCTTCGCTATCGGTAAGAGCCGGGCGAATATCCATCTTAACTGCGCTTCCTGTGCCGCGCGCATTTGGATGATAGAGGGCAAACTGAGGACGGAACCGCACTTTTGCCACGGGAGTTGTCGATGATGTATTCATTTCTTTAACCTTTCCTTTAGTTTATTTTTTTGATGACAAAACTTGTACACACAAAATTAAATCCAACACGAGTTATGATCTCTATCGAGATTCCTCATCTGCAAAGCATCCATGAGATGAGAACTTTCGACAGCCTCCTTCCCTTCAAGATCAGCACATGTGCGCGCTATTCTAAGAACCTTATCGTACGCTCGCGCCGAAAGGCCAAGCCTTCCTATCATTCGCACTAGCCTCTCGCAATCTGCAGAAGAAAGACGGCACAAATCCGGAAGGTCTGCACCCTTGGCATCTGCATTGGTATATACTCCATTAATGCCACGGTAACGTGCGGCCTGCACAGCGCGCGCCGCCATCACTCGCTCGCGTATTATTGCGCTGCTTTCGCCTTTCTCCATTGAAGGGAGATTTACAACCTTAACTGGCGGCACCTCTATTTGAATATCAATGCGATCGATTAGCGGACCAGACACGCGACTTTGATATTTGATGACCGCGCTTTGCGAACAACGGCAATGGCGCTCTGGATCGTTGTAGTAGCCGCATGGGCATGGATTCATTGCTGCGACTAACATAAAGCGAGATGGAAAATCGTGTGCGGCTGCCGCGCGTGAGACACCTACATGACCATCTTCAAGAGGCTGGCGAAGAACTTCAAGCGCCTGCCGCGGGAACTCTGCAAATTCGTCGAGAAAAAGAACGCCTCGATGCGCAAGCGAAACTTCGCCCGGAACTGGGCGCGCGCCACCACCGAGAAGACCAATTGAGCTTACCGTATGATGGGGCGCTCTAAAAGGGCGGCGCGTCACAAAGCCGCAAGTACTTTTATCGCGCCCTGCGACTGAATGAATCCGCGAAACTTCTAAAGCCTCCTCGACTGTAATCGGCGGAAGGATAGAAGGAATCCTACGCGCAAGCATTGTCTTGCCTGAACCTGGCGAGCCTATTAGCAGAATATTGTGGCCGCCCGCGACTGCAATTTCTATTGCGCGGCGCGCAGCGAACTGACCTTTGACATCTGAAAAGTCGTCTCCTGAATCTGCCGCTCCGCGAACAAGATCGGCAAGGTTGGTGCGCCTAGGCTCTATAATACGATCGCCATTTAGAAATTGGACTGTCTCCTGCAAAGTCCTTACTGGAATGACATCAATCCCCTCAACCACGCTCGCCTCTTCAGCATTCTCCTCTGGCACCAACATTGTGTGGCGACCGATGCGACGCATTTCCATAGTCATAGGCAAGATCCCTTTGACGCGGCGAATCTCACCTGAAAGCGCAAGCTCCCCTGCAAAGGCATAGCCATCGAGCTCTTCGTTATGCACCCTGCCCATAGCTCGCAACAAACCTACCGCAATAGGCAGATCGTAAACGGGACCCTCCTTCTTCACATCGGCGGGAGCCAAGTTTACTGTGACATCTAATTCCTTGCTCGACTCTAGCCCTTGGCTTTTAAGCGCTGTCGGAATCCTATCCTTTGCTTCCTTTACAGCTTGATCCGGAAGTCCGACAATAGCAAACGACGATGTGCCGATCGAAGAATAAACTTCGATCTCAACTGTCTGCGCATCAACGCCACTTACAGCAGCTGAATAACACTTTGCCAACATCTGCAAATCCTTTCCGCCGCCCACCATAGGCGACGGTGCGTATGTTAGCAAACGCTTTTATGCGCAGCCTTATGCCTTGCAGAGTATGACTTGATGAAAAAATCAAGCCTACCTCAAGTCAAACTAAAGGAAGATTTAAAGTGCCGAAAGTGCCTCGCACGCATCAAGAAGCGAAGGAAACACCGTACAGATGGCGCGTATCTCAGGAGTTGGCTGTGCGCGGTCGGGAATCATGATAGCAGTTGAGGCGGCGGCGCAAGCGGCCTTAATGCCATTGATGGAATCTTCAAAGACGATGCACTCGTCTGCTGGAGCGCCTATTCTCTGCGCAGCAAGAAGGAAGATATCGGGGGCGGGTTTACCGTTCTCAACATCTTTGCCTGTAACGATCGCATCAAAATATTCCGTAAGATTTGTCGCGGCAAGATTGTGGTCTACAAGGTGCCTCATTGAACTTGATGCGACGGCAGTTTTAAGACCACGCGCGCGGCAGAGCTCAAGAATTTCGCGCACGCCTTTTTTCATGACAGGAGTCATAGCAAGCTGAGCTTCGGCCGCAGCATGATGGACACGCTCGACGAATGAAGTGCCATCAACGCCAGGAAATTCTTTAGCGATAGCGCTTGCCAAGTCTTTGCGTCCTAATCCACAAAGTCCATAGATGAATTCCTTCTTGAGCTCAAGACCATTCTTTAATCCTTCGGCTATCCAGCAACGCTCGAATACTGCTTCTGTATCAAAAAGAAGACCGTCTTGATCGAAAATTACTGCGCGTGGCATTTTCTTATTCTTAAACATTTTTACCTCTATCTTAATAATCTTAAAGTGCAAGAGCTGCGCGCAGGATCGCAACCAACCACGGAGGCAATCCCACGCCACTTGTTTCCATATCTTCAATATATGTTTTAAAATCAAAAGGCAGCCTTCGCAAAGTGATACGTTGCAAGTCGCTATCGTATATGCAATAAGTTGAGCATAAGTCGTTGCGCGGATAGCCGACGCTTCCAACATTCACAATGTAGCGCGAGTTGTTATTTACTTTGAATGATATTGACTCAGCTGCGATGGCTGGCTTCGACAAGCGTTTCTCGAAATGCTCCTTCACCGAGCCTTTTGCATTCTGCTCCCAAACTGCCGCGTGATGAGTGTGCCCACAAAAGAGAAGTTTCTCACTACGAGAAGAGAAATTGATGGTGGCATCCACTTCTGTCATAATGTAGCGCCACGCCTGAGGCGCAGGGAAATCTGCATGCACACACGCGAAAGAATCTTCCGCAAAAAGATATTCTCTCGAAGCGAGATAAGCGCGAGAGTCGGCGGAGAGTAAATCGCGCGCACTCAAATCGAGATCGTAATTGGGATTCATCATCATCTGCAATGGCGGTTCCTTGCCGACGCATGCAGAGTCGTGATTGCCAATGAGCACCACATCGAAATTTTGCTTTACGAGATTAAGAGCGCCAACAGGATCATAACCATAACCGGTCGTGTCGCCCAGCATTATAAAGCGTTGGCACTTCCGCCGACGCGCATCGAAAAGCGCAGTCTCAAGCGCCGCCGGATTGGCGTGCACATCGCTCATAATGGCATATTTCATCTCACAACAACTCTTCCCATTTATTCAAAAGCACCTCACGCGAATAATGCTCCTTGCAAAAGGCGAGAGATCTTTCACCAAGAGAACGGCGATATTCTTCATCCTCAATCAATTTACGAAGCGCAGCTGCATATTGCTTTGGAGGTACTACCTCTCCGCAACCAACCCAGTCGCGAATCATAAGCGAAGGCTTAGAAAACATGGCGGCATCAATGACTGATAAAGGAATCCCTTCTGCCTTTGATGGAAACGCCACAAACGAGCACTTTGAATACGCCTCTGTCAAATCGGCATAGCCTTTAAGCAGAATGCGCCCTTCCAACTTGCAAGACTTAATCCGCTTTGCGAGCACACTTTCTTCCTTGATCTTTCCTTTGCCATAGATATGGACTTGCCAATCAGGAAATTCATCTGCTATTTCTGAAAATGCATCTACTAGCAACGCTTGATTCTTATCCTTATTGATTGCACCCGGACAAATGATGACTTTTTCACTCTTCGTTTCTTGAGCATTATGCCCCTCAAAGGAACTCCAATTGCCAATCATAACAATCTTCTCTTCTGGAACTCCACCTAGAAGCTTTCGCAGTGTATTCACATGAAGCGGAGAAAGAACTTGATACACCGTAGCTTTCTTCAGCGCTGCCTTAATCGCGCGATTGCGACGCCAACGTTTTATCCAATGACGAAACGGATATTTAGGGTCCGTATGGAACTGCTGAATAATCGGCGGCAAGCCATCAACTTTCGCAAGATCAAGAATCTCGTTCGTTCCCGTAGAAATAATGACGTCATAACCCCCGCGCACCTTCGCCTCAAACTCACTCTTATCAAAAAGCGTCACCACATGCCCTCGCTCACCTAAACCGGCAGCAAGGTTCTTAACCGCAATATCAGCCCCGCGGTTGTTGGCGAACGTGTCTTTGTAGATAGCTATTTTCATCTTACGGTAAAATCTTCATTAAATCCGCAACTGAGATTCGCGATGGCGACATTGATTCATCAGGCACGAAATCACTCACCGGTCTATCGAACGCGACTTGCCACGCAAGAGGAACACTAAGAACCTTCTTAAAATGCACAAGCGAAGGACTTAATGCCTCCGAGTACGAACTTTTGCATTCAACTAACATAAACGGCTT
>JAGBWQ010000148.1 GCA_017629735.1 Kiritimatiellia bacterium | reverse complement strand
TCGCTTCCGTCAGAAGCTCGCGTTGCCCCGATCCTGCCAAGGCTGTTGACGATGTCATAAAGCAGGCAAAGCTTGAAGGCAAAGCCAATCAGACAATTGAAACTCTTTCCAAGGGTTATAGGCAGCGCACGGCATTTGCCGCGGCGATTCTTCATGATCCGAAGGTTCTGATTATGGACGAGCCAACTGATGGCCTTGATCCTAATCAGAAGTTCACCGTTCGCGAGATGATCAAGGATATGGCCTCTCGTGGAAAGGCGATTATTATTTCTACGCATATTCTCGAGGAAGTCGACGCAGTCTGTTCAAAGGTTGTTGTCATTTCCGATGGTGAGGTTAAATTTGAGGGTACGCCAGAAGGGCTTAAAGCCCAAGACCCGTCTGGTAATGGTCGTCTCGATGAGGCGTTCCGTGAACTTACGAAGAAGGAGGGCTAATCGATGAAAAACATCAAGGCTGTTTTTAAGCGCGAGTTTAAGGCGTATTTCGATTCGCCTGTTGCGTATGTGTTCCTCGTAGCGTTCTTGGCTCTTATCGGTTTTATGACATTCGCGGTTGCGATGTTCTACGAAAGGCGCCAGGCCGATCTTTCGCCGTTCTTCTTCTGGCATCCTTGGGTGTATCTGCTTTTGATCCCTGCGGCAACAATGGGTCTTTGGGCAGATGAGAGGCGCAATGGCACAGCGGAGCTTTTGCTTACGCTTCCTGTTACGCTCACGCAAGTGCTTGTCGGCAAGTTCCTTGCTGCATGGGCGTTTATTTCAATCGCACTTGCTCTCACGTTCCCTGTTGCTATGACGGCGGGCTATCTTGGCTCTCCCGACTGGGGCGCAGTCGCAACAGGCTATTTCGGCTCGTTCCTTCTTGCTGGTGCGGCGTGTGCGACAGGCGTGTTTGCCTCTGCCATATCCAAGTCGAGTGTGATTGGTTTTGTAATTTCTCTCGCTCTCGTCTTTATGCTTATGATTATCGGCTTTGATCCTGTTATCGGAGCTGTTGCTGGCTGGGGCGTCCCTGTGTGGATTACGGACTCTATTGCGAGTTTGTCGCTTCTCTCTCATTTTGAGTCGCTCCGCAGGGGTGTTGTGGATCTTTCCGATGTTGGTTATTACATCGGCGTTATGGTGTTTATGATTGCTGCCGCAAAGACCGTCACAGATGGTCGCCGTGGTGCATCGAAGGGGGCTACGGCTCTTGTTCTTGTTGCGATTATCGCCGCCGCGGCAAATGTGGTTCTCGCGAAGCTTCCGCTTAGAGTCGATCTTACGGCAGAGCGCCTCTACACTCTTTCGAGCGGTTCGCGCGCCGTTCTCGGCAAGCTTGATACAGATGTTACAATCAAATATTATGTCAGCAAGTCGGCGAGCGATATGCCGATGATGCTCAAGACTTACGCTCAGCAGGTCGAGAACCTTCTTAAGGAATATGTTCGCGCTTCCAAAGGCAGCATCGTTCTTGAAGCTTACGATCCTAAGCCCGATTCCGACGCGGAAGAGTGGGCGCAGCGTTATGGTGTCGAGCCTCAGACGGTAAATCCTTTTGGTTCGCCCATTTATTTCGGTGTTGTTGCCGTTTGTGGCGACAGGGAAGAGACGCTAGGTGTTCTTTCGCCTAAGACGGAATCTACTCTTGAGTACGATCTTACAAGGCTCGTTACGCGCGTTGCTTGGCCCGAAAGGCCTGTCATTGGTGTAATGACATCTCTTAGCGGTGTTCTCGCTGCTCCTGCAAATCCGATGATGATGCAGATGGGGCAGCGTCCTCCGGCTGGTTGGGCGGCATTTGCTGAGTTGGCAAAAGACTATGATGTCAGAGAAGTCGCTACCGACTCGAAGGAGATTGATCCTTCTGTCAAAACGCTCGTTCTTCTCCATGCAAAGGATCTCTCTGATGCGACGCTCTATGCAATCGATCAGTTTGTTCTTCGCGGAGGCAAGCTTGTTGCGTGTGTCGATCCGTTCTCCATCAAGGATATGATCGCATCGCGTCAGCAGCAGCAAAACCCAATGATGGCGCAGATGGGCGGTGAT
>JAGBWQ010000017.1 GCA_017629735.1 Kiritimatiellia bacterium | reverse complement strand
TGTCATCTGAGCCCCGCCATCACCGACAAGCGAAACGACTCTGCAACCAGGGCGAGCTATTGATGCGCCAATCGCAGCCGGCATGGAAAAGCCCATCGTGCCCATGCCGCCTGAGGCAAGCAAGCCGCGTGGACGAATATTATCAAGCACCTTAACAGCCCAAAGCTGATGCTGCCCCACATCTGTAACAATTACTGCATCTTCTCCGATATGGCGGCGGACGCAAGAGACAACATCGGCTGGCGAAACGCCACGATTTGATGAGATTGCCTTTTTCTTGTTCTCGCCTTTCGCACGCGCGGCAGAAAGCTTCGCAACCCATTTCTCATGCGACGCCTCTTTGACGAGCGGGCTTAACGCGATGAGAAGCTCCTTGATATCGGCAACCACTCCCATTTTAACAGGAACATTCTTACCGATGGAACTTGCATCGCAATCGACATGAATAAAGCGCGATTTCCCTGAAGTCGGAAAGCCTTCACCGCCTGTTGCACGATCGTTGAAACGCACTCCAAGAGCAAGCACAACATCGGCTGTGGCAATTGCGAGATTCGCCGCGCATCTTCCGTGAACGCCAGACATTCCAAACGAAAGCTCATCGCCCCCATTGATAACGCCTATTCCCATCATTGTTGTAACAATAGGAATATTAGCCTTGCGCGCCAATGCAACAACATCTTCAGACGACTCCGAAGAAACAACTCCACCGCCAGCGTAGATCAAGGGACGTTCGGCAGAATTTAACATTGCAGCAAGCTGCTTAACATCGCTTTTATTTGGCGTGCGCTGAGGGTGATATGCGCGAAGAACGACCTTCTCAGGATATTCTGCAGAAGTCATCTCCTCCTGAACATCTTTAGGAATGTCGATTACTACCGCGCCTGGTTTTCCGTGCGTCGCAATATAAAATGCCTCGGCAACAGTTTGAGGAATCTCGGCAGCTCTCTTTACGAGGAAATTGTGCTTTGTGACTGCACGAGTCAAACCTGTCGTATCAGACTCTTGGAATGCGTCTGTTCCGATTTGATTGAGAGGAACCTGACCGCAAATAAGAACGAGAGGAATACCATCAATATTCGCAGTACCAAGACCTGTGATTGCATTTGTAAGCCCAGGGCCACTCGTCACAACTGCAACACCAGCCTTGCCAAGCGCTCTCGCATAGCCATCGGCCATGTGAACGCAGCCTTGTTCGTGCCGACCAAGAATGAAACGGAGAGACGATGTGCGCAGATAATCAAAGACATCTACGACATTCCCGCCAGGATAGCCAAAGACAGTCTGAGCGCCTGCCTTTTCGAGGCTCTCGACGAGTGCTTGCGCTCCGGTGCGCATTCTCTTTGTGCGCGACATCATTCTCCCGATGAAATGCCAGCCTGCTTTGCTACGAGCGCATCAGCACCATACATTTTGCGGAGGCGCGGCTTTTCAATCTTTCCTGTCGGATTGCGAGGAACTTCTGCAAATATCACTTTGCGCGGTCTCTTGTATCGCGGAAGTTCGCGGCAGAAATCATCGAATTCGCTTTCGGTGAATGTCATGCCTTCCTTGACCGACACAATCGCCGCAGCGATCTCGCCAAGCCTTGCATCAGGAAGACCAATCACCGCAACATCCTTAACCTTCGGATTTGTGCGAATGAAATCCTCAATCTGCACTGGGTAGAGATTTTCGCCACCGGTGATGATAACATCTTTTGCGCGATCGACAAGATAAATAAAGCCATCGCGCTCCTCTGCCATATCTCCTGTGAGCAGCCAACCTGGCTCCTTCATTATCTCTGCCGTTGCCTGCGGATTGCGATAATATTCCTTCATGACGCCAGGACCTTTGAGCGCAAGCTCTCCAACCTCGCCGCTCTTAACAGGCGTGATGCCGTCTTTGCCGACAATCTTAGTCTCCCAGCCGTAGCCTGCGACACCGATCGCGCCAACATGGTCGGTATTCTCAACTCCAAGATGCACAGCTCCTGGGCCTGTCGACTCCGAAAGACCGTAATTCGTATCGTAATCGTGATTCGGAAAGATGCTCTTCCAACGCTTAATAAGCGCTGGCGGAACAGGCTGTGCGCCAATATGCATAAGACGCCATGCCGAAAGATCGTACTCGCTTAACTTAACATCACCCCTATCGATTGCGTCGAGAATATCCTGCGCCCAAGGAACAAGTAGCCAAACGATCGTGCACTTCTCCTCACTCGCCGCGCGAATAATCCACTCGGGCTTGACGCCTTTAAGAAGAACTGCCTTTCCGCCAACCAAGAATGAACCAAACCAATGCATCTTCGCGCCTGTATGATAGAGCGGCGGAATGCACAGGAAATTATCATCTTTCGTCTGGCCATGATGCTTCTGCTCCACAATGCAGCTATGGAGAAGGCAGCGATGCTGCAAAACAATTGCCTTTGGAAAGCCCGTCGTGCCAGACGAGAAATAGATGGCAGCTTCATCATTTGGCCCAAGCTCAATGTTCGGCCGCGCCGCAGAAGCACCGTCCGTAAGATTCCTAAACGAAACGGAGAAGCTCGGGCAATCGTCTCCAACATAAAAGCTATTTCTAACTTGCGGGATACGGTCGATTATTTGCTCAACGCGGCCAGTAAACTCAGGGCCAAACACAAGCGCCTTTGCATCTGAAAGCTCGAGACAATATTTAATCTCTTCTGCCGTATAACGGAAATTGAGCGGCACCGCCATGCACCCAGCCTTAAGAACACCAAAATAAACTGGCAGCCACTCAAGGCAGTTCATCAGGAGTATCGCAATTTTGTCGCCCTTGCGATAACCAAGAGAGAGAAGCAAATTAGCAAAGCGGTTGGCCTTGTCCTCGAATTCGCGCCAAGTAATTTCGCTGCGAAATGCCTCAACTGGCGAAGATTCAATAAGCGAATATTCGCGCCATGTAGTATGACGCGCCTCTAACTCCTGCGGATTTATCTCAACAAGCGCAACATCATCTGGCCATTTATCAGCGTTACGCTCGAGTATTTTACTTATGTTGGAAAATTCGAACTCCATTTTTTCCTCTTTCATATTTCAAAGCTCTGCTTCCACATAGACTAAATCTGCAAGGCAATTTTTCGCCTCGCGCGCAACAATGCTATCTTCGTGTTTTTTCAAATCTGCATACTTTCTAATTTCAGAACGAACCTGCATCTTCCCGATGCGTGCGCGCTTCTGCTTGGAAGAAGTGGGCCTATCCTTTGCCGCGGCAGAAAACGCCTCAAGTTTTGCGAGTCTTGCATACACAGGATTGCTCTTAAG
>JAGBWQ010000147.1 GCA_017629735.1 Kiritimatiellia bacterium | reverse complement strand
TAAATCGTTATTGCTTTTTTTTTAAAGGAATCGCCTTCAGTAAATGATGCGATTGTTTTGTCTTCTGCACAATTCGGACAGATGCCTGAGCAGAGGTTGCGTTTTATTCCAATTTACTTCGCTGGAGCGATTGGAAATTGAGGAACCTTTGTAATAGTACCTATTAGATAAAAACGGTGAACCTCTCGGCGCGAGGTGGTATGATGTTTGGATTACTCCCGATGGGAAGATTGTTAAGAAAGGGAAATTGAAAACACTGGAAGGGACGGCGGATTAAGGTCTTGCGGTTCGCAACTCGAATTTGTCATCCAAGATTTGCCTCTGAGCGGCGAGTAGAAATAGAAAGGCTTTGAAAATGAAAAGTAAAATGATTAATGAATAATTGTGGAGGGGTAACCATTCCTCTCTACAACTTCAACTACGACCTACAACTCTCACGCCTTCGACTTGGACTTGGACTTCGACTCCCACCTTCGACTACAACTACAACTGACGACTTCTCCCACCTTCGCCTTCATCTCACGCCTTCACCTTGGACTTGGACTTCGACTTCGACTCTCGACTTCGACTCCCGACTTCGACTACAAATCCCTCTTCCCTCTATCCAACAGCTTTGCGTGTTGATGCGAATACAGTATTATGTTAAAATAGCTCCGTTTTATGATTACAAGGCGTAGATTTGCATTATTTACAGGGTGTTTCCTGTCTGGAAGTATTGCTAGTAAACTTGGCGTGGGCTGCGTAAGTGTGCCATTGGCGAATTTCTCCCTCACAGCATTTAAGTACGGCCAGTCTACACTTCCTGAAAGCTGGGCTTATCAAAATGGCTCAAAATCGCGCCGTGTGCCCATATCTTTTCTCTTTTACATGATAGATACTGGGAAGCGTAAAATCTTAGTAGATGCAGGGTGCGACTCAATGCCTGGCTTTAAAATGGAGCATTTTATAACTCCTGTAAAATTGCTGCATCGCTATGGCCTTTCGCCTGATGATATTACAGATGTTGTTATTACTCATGCCCACCACGATCATATCGGAGGCGTTGCGCACTTTAAAAAGGCAAACATCTATATCCAAAAAGATGAAGCTCGTCTAGGTGCAAAGTATTTGAAGGGATTGAAAGTCCAAACATTTGATGAGTGCTATAAAATAAACGACTTTATCGAAATCAAAAAGATAGCAGGGCACTCAATAGGCTCTTCAATCGTGATTATTCATCATCAAGATAAGCCCATCGTGCTTGCAGGTGATGAATGTTATGTGCGCAAATGTTTAGATGAAAAGATTCCCACAGGGGTAAGCTGCGACCTTAAGAGAAGCGAAGAATTTATCCGCACATATTCAAGCAATGAATATGAGGTGCTTCTCTATCACGATTTCTCAATCCTCCCAAATCAGAACGGAGCTCTGTGTTTGAGAGGCACTCCGCTCTGTCGCACAGGGTTGTAAGGCTAGGTGAATTTTGATATTATACCGTTAATACACTTCATAATGCTGGCTTGCCGGCGAAAGAGAATTTAATATGGCAACTTTTCAATATATCGCAAAGGATCCATCTGGTAACGAAACTCGTGGAACAGTAGAGGCGGGAGATCGCAACTCCGCCATTGCTTCCGTTCGTGCGATGGGCTTGCTGCCAACCGCTTTAGGCGAGGTAAAATCTGCTCCAGCCGCCTCGGAGCCTGCTGCCCGTGCAAAGGCCAAAGCCAAGCCTGCTCCCGCTGCAAAGAAGGGCTCGGGCCTTAATCGCAATATCGAGATCAATATCAAGATGCCCAAGTTCCTTCAGGGCAAGATCAAGACAAAAGTCCTTACGCAGTTCACTCGCCAGCTCGCGACGCTCGTAAACGCAGGCCTCTCTCTTATGCGCGGCCTCGAGGTTTTGAAGCGCCAGATGAAGAGCCAGCAGATGAAGGAAGCTCTCGACGGAATCTCCGACAACATCGCATCAGGCGGCACATTCTCTGAGGCGTTGACGGCATATCCTAAGATCTTTGACAATCTCTACATCAACATGGTCAAGGCCGGCGAAGCAGGCGGTGTGCTTGAAGTTGTTCTTGCGCGTCTTGCAGACTTCGCAGAAAAATCCGAGAAGATTAAAAACAAAGTTAAGGGCGCAATGATTTATCCTTGCGTCGTTCTCTTCGCGGCAATTGCAATCACGGCGTTCCTTCTCGTAATGGTAATTCCGAAGTTCAAGCAGGTGTTCGCTGATATGCTTGGTGGACAGCCGCTTCCTGCTGTTACGGAGTTCGTTATCTCAGCTTCCGAATTCGTTCAGCACAATGGCTTGATGGTCGTTCTCGCGGTTGTTGCGGTTATCGTCATTTGCAAGGTAGTAGCGCGCACAGAGGCAGGCTCATTCTTCTTTGATATGCTAAAGCTTAAAATGCCTGTCACGGGCACTCTCGCGCAGCGTTCCGCCGTTTCGCGCTTCACCCGTACGCTCGGCACACTTCTTTCCTCAGGCGTGCCAATTCTCCAGTCGCTTGTTATTACGCGCGAAACAACTGGCAATAAGGTGCTTACGAAAGCAATTCAGGAAGTCCACGATGCCGTTAAGGAAGGTGAGTCGATGACTCAGCCTCTTTCTCACTGCCCAGTCTTTCCTCCGATGGTCGTCTCGATGGTTGAGGTCGGTGAAGAGACAGGTGCGCTTGCAGAAATGCTTACGCGTATCGCTGATACTTACGATGACGAAGTCGATAACGCCGTTGCTGGTATGACTGCCGCGATCGAGCCTGCGCTCATTATCGTGCTTGCTGTGGTCGTCGGAACTATCGTTATCGCCATGTTCCTCCCGATGGTCAAGATCATCGGCTCCGTCTCTGGCGGCGGCGGAATGTAACGCTGCCAATGGGCGTTTGGATAGAATTGGCGCGGATTGTGCTGGTAATTGCGCTTCTTTGCGCAGCCGGCGCACTTGCCGCGCCTCCTGGCCGTCTTCCTGTTCCAATTAGAGGGCTTGCCAGATTGCTTGGGCGTGAGCGCTCAGAAGCAAAAGCTTCTCCTCTTCGCCGTTTAATTGCTTTTCTCTTGGCGATATTGGCGTTTCTCGCGGCAATTTGGAGAGTATAGTCGTAAGTTCAAGGAGGCTCGTTATGATTGACGGCGGATATTATCTTATTGGTTGTGTCTTTTCTTTCATGCTCGGTTCTGTGATATCCTCGTTTCTCAATGTCGTGGCATGGCGCGTTCCAAGGGGAGAGTCGGTAGTCTCTCCGCCATCTCATTGTCCTAAGTGCTCCTCTCCAATAAAGTGGTATCAGAATATCCCCATCATCTCCTATCTTGCTCTTCGCGGCAAGTGTGCCAACTGCAAAGAGAGGATTTCTCCGCGCTATCTTACTGTCGAGATAGTGGGTGCGCTTCTTTTTCTTGCAGTTTTCATAAGGCTTATTTCATCTGAGATGCCATTGGCCACATTTGTTATTTATCTTATTGTCATGTGGATATGGGTGTCGCTTATGATTGTCGGATCTTTAATTGACTTCGATCACAAGCTTCTTCCCGATTTCGTGACTGTTGGCGGTATGGTTCTTGGTGTTGTCTTTTCTGCCATCTTTACAGTAATGAATTTCTTCCCAGGCGCACCTAACGAGGAGCTGTTTAGAAAATTCTTTCCTTCGCTGTTTTCGATCTCTGGATTGTGTGTTGGATTCGGCCTTCTTGGGCTTGTGAGGCTGCTCGGCTCTATGGCTTTTAAGCGCGAGGCTATGGGAATGGGAGATGTGTTTTTGATGGGGGCGGTGGGGGCTATATTTGGGCCTGTTGCAGCAATTTTTACGATTGTCGCCTCATCGCTTTTCGGATCGATTGTAGGAGTCGCCCTTGTTGCTCTTTCAAAGACTAAGTTTGGCCGTTATTTTGAAATACCCTACGGGCCGTTTATCTGCTTGGGGTGTCTTGTTTGGATGTTTGCAGGCAACGAGATAGTTCAGATGTATCTTAAATTACTTACTCCTTAACGAAAGGTTTTTTGATATGCAAAGGCGCGATTTTATTAAAGGAATTGCAGTTGGTAGCGTAGCTGCTGCGTCGGGAGCGTGTAATGCAAAGCCTGTGCCTGCGGGTGCATTGCGTTTTTCGCAGGATATCCCGATTCTTGGTGAATATGATGTCTGTGTTGTCGGTGCGGGCCCTGGTGGTGTGGGTGCTGCAATTGCCGCAGCTCGATCTGGCAAGAAAACTATCTTAATTGAGCATTACGGCTATCCAGGTGGCGTTGGCACCAACTGCGACACTCCAACGTTCTTCTACGATTCCTACAAGGGCAAGCAGTATCTTTATGGCATTGCAGACGAATTTGTAAGGCGCCTTGCAAAGCGCGGGGCTGCGTGGTTTTTGACGAAAGACGAGCGTTATCAGCCTGATTATGATCGCCCTGTTGGAGATCTTCCGATTATAGATCGTGTGCGCACGCGTGTTGAGGATATGCGAGTAGCGTATCACGATTTCCTTGATGAGGCTGGAGTTGAGAAGCTCTTCTATACGCATCTTACTGGCGCTGTGCGCGAGGGCGATCACATCACTGCGGCTATCGTCGATTGTCTTGAAGGTCCGCGTGCGATTCGCGCAAAGGTGTTTATCGATGCAACTGGCGCGGCGCATCTCGTTCATC
>JAGBWQ010000146.1 GCA_017629735.1 Kiritimatiellia bacterium | reverse complement strand
GTCACAGCAAACGCTCCTGCCGCCTCAACAGCCTTAGCGTCCGCAAAGACTTTTTCTGCAGCCTCGCGCGTCTTGCCCTGCTTCTTAAAGCCACCGTATACATTGACGCTCTGCGGCATCATTCCAACATGGGCAAGAACAGGAATGCCAGCATCAACGAGACGGCGAATAAGACCGCAAACACTCTCGCCGCCCTCAAGCTTAACAGCATCAGCGCCGGCCTTTATCAACGCAACTGCATTTGCAAGAGCTTCGTCTTCGCCGCACTGATAAGAACCAAATGGCATATCACCAACGACGAGCGCGTTCTTCGCCGCGCGCGAAACTGCGCGAACGGCAGAAAGAACATCGTCCATCTCAACAGGAATGGTTGTTTCGTAGCCAAGGACATTCATGCCAAGCGAATCTCCAACGAGAATCACTGGCACGCCTGCTTCGTCGGCAAGACGAGCAAAGCACGCATCATACGCCGTGCAGCACCCAAGCTTTTCATTGCCCTTCGCTGCGCGAATGGCCGCGACATTCCATTTTTTCATCACTCACTCCTTGAGAATGGTAAACTTTTGATATTATAGCATAAACGCTTTCGCACTATTCAACAGCCTGAGAAAGGCGAAGCGCAAAAGACGGAAGGTCGGGGTCGCGGGCACCGCAAGTGACGAATGCACCGAAGCGATATTTTCTTGCACGGCACCACTCAATAGCCTCATCAAAACCTTCAACCGTAAGAGCCTCCCCTTCAAGAAGCTTTACAAGGTCTGCAGAATTAACTGATCTATCGGCCGTACCGCCTGCATCGTAGACAGGCAAAACAAGTAGCGCATCTGATGGGCGCATGCATTTCGAAAAAGCATCTTTCAAGTCATCCATCATTTTGCGCAGCGGCCCGTACCCGTGCGGTCTCCATATCACGCAGATCCCCTGCGGATACATTTCCGAAACCGTCTCCCACATTGCACGAAGCTTTTCGGGATTGTGCGCATAATCATCAAAGACTCTTGCGCCAACTTTTTGAAGACGGCGCTCAACACCTCTAAACGAAATAAGCGCCGCGCGCGCTGCCTCTTTATCGCACCCTAGCGACACTGCCATGCGCAAAGCTGCAGCAGCATTCACGCGGTTGTGATAACCAGGAATAGATGTCGTCTCTTCGCCAAGCGCCTCACGCCGCCCATCAACAATAGGTCCTGGCACTCCGCTTACGAACGCGTCAAAAACTTCATCCATCTCCTCTTTTGAATAATGGTCGGAAGACGAATTTGTAATTACTGCAGCGTAAGGAGAAAAAGCCACAAGCGATTTATCGCTCTCATCAATTTCTGCAACTGCATATTCTCCAGCACCAGAGCGAACCGCACCTTCCCACCCAGGAACATTCGCTCCGTTAACGCAGAATGGATCCATGCCACACTCAGAAAGAATATGCCCCAACATTGCAGTTACCGTAGACTTGCCGCAAGTCCCTGCAACACCAATAAGCTTCTTATCAGAAAGAAGTTGCGAGAGAGCTTTGGCGCGATGCGTAACTGGAATGCCGAACGACAAAGCCTTTGCAATTCCCTTGTTCGTCTCCTCAATTGCAGTTGAGACTATAACCTCGCCAGTTGAATCGTCAACGCCGCTTCCGTCATCGGGGAAAACTTTTATTCCGAGAGATTCAAGGAAGCGAACATTTGGAGAGGTAAGGTTTCTGTCCGAGCCCGAAACCTCTTCTCCTCTGCGGAGAAGCGCAACGGCCAGAGCGCTCATTCCCACTCCGCCGATACCAATTAAGTGACGCTTCATAAAAGACCTCCGTCAAACGCGTCTTATAACGCGCTTCGCCTTGCCTTCTGTGCGCGGCAAAGAGCCAATCGGGAAGACATCGCCCTTTGGAAGAAAACCGAGACGCTCACGAAGATGCTTGGCAACTTGATACCCAGTAACTCCACCGGCCGCCTCAACATTGATCGTCACATCTGTAACGCCATCGACCTCTTCGAGAATAATCTGAAACTCGTCGGCGACGCCAGGGATTTCCTTCAGCGCCTGCTCCACCTGGCGCGGATAGAAGTTCACTCCTTTAACGATAAGCATATCATCTGTGCGCCCGGTAATGCGATCAATTCGCAGCGATGTTCTCCCGCAAGCACATTTCTCGCGACTGATAATTCGCGTAATGTCGTGCGTTCTGTAACGAATAATCGGCATCGCTTCGCGATTAAGAGAAGTAAAGACAATTTCGCCGTACTCACCATCGGGAAGCACTTCTCCAGTTTCGGGATCGATGATTTCTGTTATGTACTGATCTTCCCAAACATGAAGACCGCAATGCGCCTTGCAATCCTGACCTGTCGTTCCAATTCCGCCAGTCTCAGTCATGCCGTAAATATCGAAGCACTCAATTCCGAGCCTGCTCTCTATGCGACGACGAGTCTCGTCGGAGAAAGTCTCCGAACCGAAAATTCCGACTTTAAGGAATGGAAGATCGCGCTCGCCCTCTGGCAGCGCATCAAGCTTTTCGATCAGTCGAGGAACATAAGAGACGACCGATACAAAACCCTTAACGCGAAAATCCTTAAGGAGCTTAATCTGCCGCTCTGTATTTCCGGAAGAAGCGGGAACCGTAAAGAGGCGCGCCTTGCGAGCACCGTGATAGCAACCAAAACCGCCATTGAAAAGACCGAATGTCGGCATAATCTGAAGCGGATCGCCCGCCTCAAGTCCTGCCATCGCGAAACATCTGGCCATACATTCTGCCCACTGAAGAAGATCTCCATGCGTGTAGGCCATCACAACAGGCGTACCTGTCGAGCCAGATGACATGTGCATCTCCATCAAGTCAGAACGGCTGACGCAATTCATCTTGAGAGGATATGCGTTTCTAAAATCCTCCTTGGTGAAAAAAGGAAGCTTCGAAAGATCATCAAGAGACTTTACATCCTCAGGAGAAGTAACTCCTCCGCGCGCAAGACGCTCGCGATAGAATTCGTTCCCCCAAACACGCCTTAAGGATTTTTTCAGCCCCTCAAGTTGAATAGCTGAGTATTCATCTCTTGAAAGCGTTTCCTTCTCACGGTTCCACATCGCCATACTTCACCACCTCTTATGCATCAGGTTGTGTAGTCTGCATTGATATGCACATACTCGACAGAGAAGTCGCAGGTATACACAGAGCTTTCGCCCTTGCCGAGATGAAGATCGACAACAACCTCGAATGAATCTTTCTCAAGAACTTTTTCAAGACGCTTGAGCTGTTTCTCGTCGGCAGTCTCGCCGCGCCTAAACGCCCAGACTCCATCGTAGAAAACTTCCGTGCGCATGTCATCGACCTCTGCGCCCGAATAACCAACTGCGGCAAGCACTCTGCCCCAGTTAGGATCTTTCCCAAACCAGCTAGTCTTCGCAAGCGGACTTTTCGCAACAGCGCGCGCAGCACGCGCCGCATCCTTCTCGCTTTTGGCACCCTTCACCGTAACAGTCACAAACTTTGTTGCGCCCTCGCCATCAGATGCCATCTGCCGCGCAAGAGAAATACAAACGGCCTCAAGAGACTTCCTGAAAACATCAAAATCTTTTCCTGCACGAACGATGCGATCGTTCCCAGCCTTGCCCGAAGCCAAGAGGAAAACGGAATCGTTCGTGGATTCGTCGCCATCAACAACAAGACGATTAAAGCTCTTTGCGATTGCAAGCTTAAGAGCTCTGCGCAACATGGCAGGCGAAATCGAGCAATCGGTTGTGATAAAGCCAAGCATGGTTGCCATGTTAGGCTCGATCATACCCGAACCCTTGGACATTCCTCCAACCGTAATCTTCTTTGATCCGATATATGTTGTAACGCAAGCTTCCTTCGGCTTCGTATCTGTTGTCATCACAGCCTTTGCTGCAGAAAGCCCATGCCTGGAAGTGCGCCCCAAAGATGCCTTGGCCTTGCGCATTCCGTTAAGCAAGCGCTCTAATGGAAGACGCCTACCGATAACACCAGTCGAAGCGACAAGAATATGCGAAGGATCTATCCCAAGCTCACCAGCTGTTACCAAAGCCGAAAGACGCGCATCTGCAAGGCCGTCCTTGCCAGTGCATGCATTAGCGCAACCTGAATTGGCCAAAATCGCCTGCACCTTACCACCTTTAACAATCTCGCGATCGTAAAGAACGGGAGCCGCTGCAACTTTATTTGTCGTAAAAACTGCCGCCGCATCGCACGGCTCATCAGCTACCAGCAAAGCGACATCATCGCGGTTTTCGTATTTAATCGCCCCTGCTGCTGCAGAAACTCTAAAGCCCGCGGCAGAAACAACTCCCCCGCGGACTACCTTCATTGCGTTCATTAGCAAAATCCTTTTGTTCGCGTCTTAATCAACGCATTTCGTAGTGCCCAGGCACCCATGTCCTAATAATGGTTCCATTGGCCTGAACCTGATCGACATATCTGCCTTCAACCCAAACCCTTGTGGCAGGCTGAACAACAACGGGCTGCTGAACCACGACTGGCTGCTGAACGACAACTGGCTGCTGCACAACAACCGGAGATGGCTGAACAACTACGGTAGATGGCTGAACAACTGTCGTTACAACAGGCGGATCAGGACGAAGAGCATCAACGAGCGCAGAACCAATAATTGCGCCACCAACAATTCCAGCCGCAACTGCTGCGCCACGGCTATGATGATGGTGATGATGGTGGTGAATCCTTGGAGGTGTGCGATGATGTGCGAAACCGGGCCTTGGCGGGCTCGGTCTCGCATTCGCAGATGCGACTGTCGCAATTGCAAGTGCTACGACTGCTATGCGACGCATCAGTCGTTCTCCTTCCTCTCTTCGGCGGAGACTTCAGGACGCTTACCCTTGTACCACCAGAACATAATCGGCGTTGCGATAAAGACGGACGAGAATGTACCGGCAATAAGACCGATGAGCATGATGAAGGCGAAGTCGAAAATCGATCCGTCGCCAAAGGCGAAGAGCGCGGACGCGGCAAAGATCGTCGTCAAAGAAGTTACAACCGTACGCGAGAGGCACTGGTTGACTGCAGCGTTGCACAGATCGTAGAACGAGAGCTTCTTGTCGTGGCGGAGCATTTCGCGGATACGGTCGAACACGACGACTGTATCGTTAACGGAATAACCGATAATCGTAAGCACAGCCGTGATGACGATAAGCGAAATCTGACGACCGCAGAGCGAGAAGATCGCAATCGAAATAAGAGCATCGTGTGCGAGAGCAACGAGTGCGCCAAGGCCGAAACCGAACTGGAAGCGGAAGCCGACATACACGAGAATCGCGATGAGAGAGAAGATTACCGCGTATGTTCCGCTCTTCTTGAGGTCTGCGCCAACCATGGAGCCGACTTCATCGACCGAGGCAGGAACGAGCTCAGCGGCAGGGAACTTCTCCTGAAGGATCTTCGTCACATACGCGCCGACATCCTTGTTCTCAACTGCGGAGCCCTTCTTTGTCTCAGCCGTCTCACCTGTCTTGATGAGAAGCGAGGAAGAAGCGACGCCTTCCTGATACTGAATGATCGCGGCATTATCGAAGTCGTTAAGCGCGGCGCGGATATCGGAAACTGCAGGCTTTGCATCTTCCTTGAGATTGTAGACGATCGAAGTTCCGCCCGTCAAATCGACAGAGAGAACAGACGCCTTGTTCGTCGAAAGACGATAAGCGAAGATAGCAAGCGCGACTGCGATGAACGTGAACGAGATGCCGACGGTATACTTAGTCAGCTTCATGAAATCGAACTTGGCATTCCGGAAAAGACAGAGCATCTTGAACGGCTTACGCGAATCGCCATTGACCGTGTGATCAAAGACAAGGCGCGTGACGACGAGAGCCGTGAACATCGAAATTACGACGCCCGAGATGAGCATAATCGCAAAGCCACGAATGGGGCCCGTGCCAACCACGAAGAGAATGACGCCCGTAATGACCGTCGTAAGGTTGGAGTCGAAGATAGCCGTGAATGCGCGGCCATAACCATTGCGAACAGCCTCACCGGCAGCCTTGCCAGCAATGAACTCCTCGCGGATACGCTCGAAGATAAGAACGTTTGCGTCGACAGCCATACCAAGGGTAAGGACAAGACCTGCGATACCAGGAAGCGTAAGCACAGGAAGAGCCATCGAACCGCCGCCGCCCATCGAAGGATCGTGTGCGAATACGCCAAGCATGTTCGCTACGATAACAAGGGCCGTAGGCAAGAGGACGACATCGAGGAAGAGAGCAATGTCAGCAACAAGACCAGCATACCAGTAGTAGATGATCATGAAGAGAGCGACAATGCTAAAACCGAGGAGAGCGGCGATAACGCCAGCCTGCTTGACATCGTCACCAACCGTGGGAGAAACCGTCGTCTCAGCAAGAACCTTCAAAGGAGCGGGAAGCGCACCTGCGTTAAGCTCAGCTGCGAGCTTGCGCGCGCCAGCTGCATCGAAGCGACCTGTAATCTGACCCGACGCACCAATTTCGCTCTGAATCTCAGGAGCGGAGATAAGCTGCTCGTCGAGAACGATGGCGAGCTGACGGCCTCTATCCGACGGATTCTTGGGGCCGCGCGGCTGATAGTTGCGCGTGAGAGTCGAGAAAACGCGAGCGCCTTCAGAGTTGAGCTTGAAAGCAATTGCAAGACGACCAGTAGTAGGATCGCGCTCAACGGCGGCAGAAACGAGAGACTCGCCAGTAAGCTCAGTCTTACGCGAAACAAAGCTAGGAGAATATGTGCCATCGCCATTATCCTCAAGCATGAAGCGGTAGCGAGCATCAGGAGATTCGAAAGCCGCCAGACGCGCAGCATAGCCCTTTACCTTGGAAACTTCAGCCCAATCCTTAGCGCGGGCATAGCCCGAACCATGCTTGACATATCCGGGAGGCGCAACTTCCTTAGAAAGAAGCTTTGCTACGAGCTGATCGTTTTTCGGATGCGTAAGACGGAACTCAAGAAATGCCGCGCTCTGGAGATTGGCCTTCGCCGCCTTGCGAACTTCCTCAGTGGCGCCAGGAAGCTGAACCAAAAGGCGATGGTCCTTCATTCCCTGAATGACAGGCTCGTTCGTTCCCATCGCATCGACGCGGCGACGAATAACCTGAATTATGCGCTCGTCGCAGCCCTTGAGAACTTCCTCCATCTTCTTCTCGACTGCGCCAACCGTATTGGTGATCCCAGGATTGGCCGCAATGATGGACTCCTGCAACCTATCCGTGTCGACACCGAGAGTGAAGGAGGTGCCGCCTTTAAGGTCGAGGCCGAAGCGGAGCTTCTCTGAAATCGGATTGCAAACATAAAACGCAATCGCGCTTACGATACCCAACGTCAACCACTTCCAAAGGTTGTTGCGGACGACTGAATTCTTAGACATGACTCTTGTATCCTTGTTTATTTGTATAAAATTTGATTTATTATACCATAAATGGCTTTGACTTATCAACGGAACGAAGAGAGAAGAAGGTTCATTTGCCCTATCATAGAAGCAAGCCCTGCCCCTCCCGAAACGGCCAACTGCAAGATCGCCGCCTCAAACTGCGAATAGACAAGCGCCGTTGCCTTATTCGGGTCTAAAGACGAATCGTACTCGCCGCGATGGCACGCCTCAACAATCATTGAATGAACGATACGCTTAAAACCAAGCGTATGACGCATAATATTCTCAACAGGAAGCTTCCCCGTCATGCGGTAGGCGCAAAGCCTATCGACAATGACACAGAGAAAATCGCGATTGTCAAAAAGAAGCGCAAAAACTGTAACACAAAGCTCGCGGAGCTTGGCGTCTGCCGACATTTCAGAGCGTGCGAGCTCGCGATATTTATCGGCAGCTGCAGTTGTAAGCTCGATAATTGCCTGATTGAAAATGGTGCGCTTATCCTTAAAGTATGTATAGACAAGCGTCCGCGATATCCCGCATTCCTTGGCGATGGTGCCAAAGTTTACATCCTGATAGCCGCGCTGCGCGAAGAGCCGTATGCTCGTCGCGCAAATTTCGCGCTTGCGTTCTTTGTGATTTACGGGCTTTGCCATTTTCTTCTCTCTTAAGTTACGCTCGTTCCGCCGGACGCAGGAGAAGACGGAGACAAGACGCCTCCATCGACACCGGGCTCACCCGCAAAAAGGATCATGCCCTCGGAAACGCCAACCGACATCTTGCGCGGCGCAAGATTCGCGACGAAGACAACTTCCTTGCCCACGAGCTTTTCTGGCTCCGGATAGGCCTGACGAATTCCCGAGAAAATCGTCCTCTTGCCGAGCGCGCCTGCATCAAGAACGAACTTGAGAAGCTTCGAGCTCTTCGGAACAATCTCACAGCTTTCAACCACGCCGACTCTCAAATCGACCTTCTCGAAGTCGGGGAACGCAATCTCTTCCTTCAAAGGAGACGCGTCCTTTGCAGGAGATGGCGCCTTATCCTTATTCTTGCTCGCGCGCGACTCGTGGCTAACTTCGCCCGACTCACCAGGCTTCGCCTTCGCCGCCTCAACCATCGCATCGACCTGCTTCAAATCGATACGGCTAGCGAGGTATTCGTATTCGCCAAGCGCAGAATTCTCCTTCGTCTCAGATGCGCTCTCCCATGTCCAGCAACTCTCGCCGAAAAGCTTCATAGCCTTCTTGGCATATTCAGGAAGAACAGGCTGGAGATAAATTGCAATGATACGGAAAGCGTTAAGCGCTGCAGTAAGCGTTGTGCGAGTCGCCTCCTCATCGGTTTTGACGCTCTTCCAAGGCTCGCGCTTGTCGAAGTATTCGTTCGCGGCATCTGCAAGGCGGCAAATCTCGACGATTGCCTGATTGAACTTGCGATCTTCGTAATGCTTGGCAATCACATCGCCTGCTGCAATGCACTTTTCGACGAGAGCCTTGCCTTCTTCGTCCATCGTTCCGAGCATTCCGCCAAGCTTCTTCTGAAGCATCTGACCGCCGCGCGACGCGATGTTGGTGATCTTGCCGACAAGATCGGAATTGACCCTCTGAACAAAATCGGAAAGATTCAAATCCATATCGTCCGTCGTTCCGCCGAGCTTCGCAGCGTAATAATAGCGAAGCGCTTCAGGCGGAAGATTATCTAGATACGTACGAGCGGAAACGAATGTTCCCTTCGACTTCGACATCTTCTCGCCATTGACTGTGAGGAAGCCATGGACAAAAACCTTCGTCGGCCCCTTGAACCCAGCAGCATTGAGCATTCCCGGCCAGAAAAGACAATGGAAGCGAATGATGTCCTTGCCGATAAAGTGATAAAGCTCAACTTCCGGATCATTCCACATCTCAAACTTGCCAGCGTTCTTAAGGCTTGCAATGTATCCGACGGGAGCGTCTACCCAAACATAGAAATACTTATCCTTAAACCCAGGAATTTCAAACCCGAAGTACGGAGCATCGCGCGAGATGCACCATCCGCGCAGCGGCTCCTTGAACCATTCAAGAAGCTTGTTCGAAACATCGCTCGTAGTATGGAGAGGAATCCACTTTTCTAGATATTCATGCTGCGGCTCAAGCTCGTAATAAAGATGCTCGGAATCTTTAACGACTGGCGTCTGGCCACATGTAGTGCACTTGGGGCTTCCCAGCTCTTCCGCGCCGTATGTCGCGCCACACTTGTCGCAGCTGTCGCCATACTGGTCTGCCGCGCCGCACTTCGGGCAGACGCCCTTCACGAAGCGGTCGGGAAGAAACATGTTGCACTTCTCGCAATAAAGCTGAGGCGTTGTCTTGCGAGTGATGTAACCCTTGGCCTCTGCGGCCTTGTAAATCTCTTCGCTAAGGAGCCTATTCTCAGGAGAGTTCGTCGTGTAGTAATTGTCAAACTTAATCTGAAAATCGGTAAAGTCCTTCAGATGCTCGGCGTGGCTTCTTGCGATAAGCTCTTCAGGCGTGATCCCTTCCTTGCGGGCGCGGATCATAATAGGCGTTCCGTGCGTATCATCGGCACAAACATAAACGCACTCATTGCCGCGCATCTTCTGGAAGCGCACCCAAAAATCGGTCTGAATATACTCGACGAGATGTCCGATATGAATATCGCCGTTCGCGTAGGGGAGCGCGCTCGTCACCACTATTTTTCTTTTCTTCTCTTCCATATTCTTCCTCCGTACCTGCGCAAATCAAATAAGATGGCCCATCTTGTTTTTCTTGGTGAGCATGTAATTTTTGTCATACTCGTTTGCTGGTATAATAATCGGGACTCTCTCGGTTATCTCTATACCGTAGCCATAAAGACCTTTGACCTTACAAGGATTGTTCGTAAGAAGGCGAACTTTGCGTATGCCCAAATCGGCAAGTATCTGCGCACCCTCTCCGTAATCGCGCAAGTCAGGCGCGAAACCAAGGGCGACATTCGCCTCAACAGTATCCATGCCCTCTTCCTGTTTGCGATATGCGTGAAGCTTATTCGCAAGGCCAATGCCTCTGCCTTCCTGACGCATATACACAACAGCTCCGCGCCCCTCGCGCTCGACTGCGGCCATCGCCGCGGCAAGCTGCGGCCCGCAATCGCAACGCTGCGACCCAAGAACATCGCCTGTAAAACATTCGGAATGAACGCGCACGAGAACGCTCTCGCCATCGTCGACGCGACCCTTCACCAAAACGAGATGCTCAAGCCCTGTCACCCTGCTGCGGTACATCTTCAATGTAAAGCGACCGTGCGCAGTAGGAAGATCGACCTCTTCCACCTTCTCGACAAGCTTGTCGACCTTCCTGCGATAAGCGATAAGGTCGGCAATAGTCATCATCTTCAAACCGTGCTCTTTTGCAAACGATGCGACATCGTCGAGACGAGCCATCGTGCCATCGTCCTTCATGATTTCGCAACAAAGCCCTGCTTCTTTAAGCCCGGCAAGGCGGCACATGTCGACAGTAGCTTCCGTATGCCCTGCGCGGCGGAGAACGCCACCTTCGCGCGCTTCTAGAGGGAACATATGGCCAGGCCTGCGGAAATCTTCTGGCTTTGCGCCATCGCGCACTGTTGCAAGCGCAGTAACTGAGCGCTCAACTGCCGAAATACCAGTTGTAGTCGACACCGCATCGATCGAGACTGTAAATGCCGTGTGGTGATTGTCCGTATTCTCGCGCACCATCTGCTGGAGATCGAGCTCGCGGCAAAGCGCGGCGCTCATCGGCATGCAGATAAGACCGCGAGCGTATGTGGCCATGAAATTGACATTTTCAGGCGTCGCAAACTCGGCGGCACAGATGCAATCGCCTTCGTTTTCTCTATCCGCGTCGTCCGTAACCAACACGATTTCGCCAGCCCTCAAGGCTGCGAGACATTCTTCTACCGTGTTAAAATCGCTTTTCATTATCTGTATATTATATCATATTTATCCCTATCCCAACTTTTGGAATAACCTTGGCGGTTGCTCTAGGAATGTGATATTTGATATAATACCCGCAATTCGGACCCGTAGCTCAGTCGGTCAGAGCAGGTGACTCATAATCTCCGGGTCGTGGGTTCAAGTCCCGCCG
>JAGBWQ010000145.1 GCA_017629735.1 Kiritimatiellia bacterium | reverse complement strand
GGGCGTAGTATATCATAATCCTCTCTACTCGCGCAAGGGGGTATTTTAAAAAATTTCAATCCTCTGTTTAACTGAAAGCGCACGAAATATCAAGGCTGATATGGTATACTACCCACATGATAAAAATTCTTTTTCTTTGCCACGGCAATATATGCCGCTCTCCGATGGCCGAATTCGTTATGAAGCACCTTGTTAAGTCTTCTGGCCGCGAAGATATCTCAGTTGAATCTGCCGCTTTGCACACCGATGAAATTGGTAGCGACATACACCGCGGAACAAGAAACAAGCTTATCGAAATGAATATTCCATTCTCTCCTCGCAAAGCTTGGCTTCTTACCAGAGAGAAAGCTTCGGAATACGACTACTTAATTCCGATGGATGACTTGAATGTCGCAGACCTAAAACGCCTCGTAAAAGAAGAAGATCTGCCTAAAGTAAAAAAACTCCTCTCCTTTACAGGATCTTCCAAGCCCATCGCCGATCCTTGGTACACAGGCAATTTCGACGAAACTTACACCGATGTTCTCGCTGGATGCTCAGCGCTTCTCAAATCGCTCGCCATCTAACATCAAGTGACAAAGCAGTAAAACGATATGCCTCCGATCGCAAAAACAATTCTTGAGAAAATCGGCTCTACGCCGCTTGTAGAAATCTCATCTGCCTTAAACAAAGGCAAGGCGCGCGTTCTTGCAAAGATCGAATCGTATAATCCAGGAGGAAGCACGAAAGACAGAGTCGCCCTCTCTATGATTGAAGAGGCAGAGAAAAACGGCACTCTTATTCCTGGCGCAACAATCATCGAACCTACAAGCGGAAATACTGGCGTAGGTCTTGCGCTCGTTGCGGCTGTAAAAGGATACAGACTTATCCTTACTATGCCCGACACTATGAGCGTTGAGCGCAGAGCATTGGCTGCTGCATACGGGGCGCGCATCGTCCTAACTGAAGGCGCAAAAGGAATGGTCGGATCAATCGAAAAGGCCATTGAATTAAAGAACTCAACGCCCAACTCTGTCATTCTGCAACAGTTTGAAAATCCTGCAAATCCGAAGGCTCATTACGAAACAACAGGGCCTGAAATATGGGCAGATACGAAGGGCGAAATTTCAGCATTTGTTTCTGCCGTTGGAACTGGCGGAACAATCACTGGAGCAGGAAGATTTCTAAAGGAGAAAAATCCATCAATCGATATAGTCGCGGTTGAGCCAGAGGATTCTCCAGTCCTCTCTGGCGGCAAAGCTGGCCCGCACAAAATTCAAGGAATAGGAGCTGGCTTCATTCCTGATGTTATGGATGTTTCGCTTCTTGACGAAATAGTAAAAGTGTCTGCGGAAAATTCTGGGGACACGGCGCGTGAGATTGCCGCAAAAGAAGGAATTCTTGTAGGGATTTCTTCAGGCGCTGCACTCTGGGCCGCTCTTGAACTTTCTAAGCGCCCTTGCTACGAAGGCAAGACTATTGTCGTACTTCTCCCCGATACAGGAGAGCGTTATCTTTCGACTTGGCTCTTCGGCGGCAATTGACACTCGTCGCTCTTGTTTGGCTCTTTCGTCTTGCGACGAAAGAAAGGCCAACCGCCAATCTCGAGACCTATTAGCGCAAGTAATGTAGTAACAATACTTATTGTGTACATTCCTGCAGCCGAAGCCATGCCTATTCC
>JAGBWQ010000144.1 GCA_017629735.1 Kiritimatiellia bacterium | reverse complement strand
GGTCTTGCAGTCGGCTTTGGCCTTTTAGGTCTTGTTAGACTTCTCGGCACTATGGCCTTTAAGCGAGAGGCGATGGGAATGGGGGATGTATTCTTGATGGGGGCGATCGGGGCGATATTCGGTCCCGTTGCAGTCGTTTTTACAATTGTTCTTTCGTCGCTTTTCGGTTCAATTGCAGGCTTTAGCCTTATTGCTCTTTCAAAAACGAAGTTAGGCCGCTATCTTGAAATCCCGTACGGCCCGTTTATTTGTCTTGGCTGTCTCATTTGGATGCTTGCCGGAAATGAGATTGTCGCGGCATACTTGCATTTCCTGCGGTTTTAATTTATGAGCCGTCTTGCTTATGCATAGAGGGGAATGTCTTCACCAAATGGCAAAGTGCCTTAATATGACATGATGACGGTTTTTAAAATTTTGTCAAAAAAATCACATTTCCGCTCTCTACTATGGTATAATACTACAATCTTAAAGGAGAAAAAGAATGACAATAAGAGGCTTTTTAGAACGTAGCGCAGAGCGTTATCCTTCAATGAATGCATTGAAATGGTACGAGAATAAGGAGTGGAAGAGCCGAAATTGGGCTGACTTTCTTAAAGGAGTGCGCGAGATATCGGAGGGTTATGCCACTAAGCTTGGCCTTAAGCCGCGTGAAGAAAATGTCGCTATAATACTTGGCAATTCTCCAATATGGATGGAGTCTTATCTTGCGCAGGCAGGTTCTGGAGTCTCTGTTGCTCCCCTTGATCCAAAGCTTCACAACGATGAAGTTGAATACATCCTTAAAGATGCTGAGGCTACAATCGTAACTACAGACAAGGCACATCTTAAGATGATGATGGCCATTGCCGCTCGTCTGCCAAAACTCAAAGCAGTTGTGATTGTCGATGGTGTGATTTTCGACGGTCAGAAGATTGGCAACGTAGATGTGATTGAATACGAGAAGCTTCGTATTGCCGGCGGCGGAGCGTGGTATGATGCGAATTGCGCGAAACCAGAGGATGTTGCTTCCATTATCTACACATCGGGCACAACAGGCAAACCTAAGGGTGCGATGCTTACGCATCACAACTTTGTGTGCGATATTCAAGGCGCGCTTAAGACGTTTAACGTGAAAATAACTCCGGCAGATTCGTTAATGGTCGTTTTGCCGCTTTTCCATGCTTTTTCATTCACCGCCAACTTTATGTTGGGGTTGATGCTGTCGGTGGAAATGAAGTTTATCGAATCCTTGCGCACGGTCGGCCGCGATGTCAAGGAGCTTAAGCCGACTATTCTTATGGCAGTTCCTCTTCTGGCGGAGAAACTTCACGATAAGATTGAGGAAGGTCTTAGAAAGTCGAAGATTGCTCAATTCCTCCTGAAAATCGGGTTGCGCGGGCCCGTTATGCACATGGTTAAGATGAAGCTCGGCGGTCGTCTTCGCATTATGGTAACTGGCGGAGCGCCGTGTCCAAGACATGTTCTTGAGAGTTTTCGCCGTATGCACGTTGCCTTCTATGAAGGTTATGGTCTTACCGAATGTGCGCCGGTAGTCTCAATTACAAGTTTTGACTGCCGCAAGATAGGCACGATTGGCTATGCAATTGACGGCTGCGAGGTGCGTCTTGCCGACCAGAACGAGCAAGGCGTCGGAGAGCTGCAGGTTAAGGGGCCGATCGTCATGAAAGGGTATTACCACAATGATGCGGCTACGGCCGAGTCGTTCGATGGCGGATGGTTCAAAACAGGTGATTTGGCATCTCAAGATGAAGAGGGGCTTATCACTATTCGCGGCAGAAAGAAAGCGTTGATCGTAAACCGTGAGGGCAAGAATATCTATCCGGAGGAAGTTGAAAACATCGTTGCGAAAGACGTAGCTGTTCAGGATATAATTGTTGTAGGTTATATTCAAGGTGGCATTCCCGGAGAACGCGTCGGTGCGATTGTCTATCCTAACGAGGAATGGTTTGAGTCTGAAAATGGCGGAGTAAAGCCTTCGTGGGAAGAGATCGAAAAGATTGTCATTAAGCGCGTTCAGGAGCGTAGCGCGGAACTTGCCGACTATAAGCGCATTCGTAAAGTGGTCGTCTCTCGCGAACCGTTGGAGCGCACATCTGTAGGCAAGATACGCCGTGTTGCCTATAAGGGTGCCCTAGATGAGTGAAGAAGAGTATGAAAAAATTAGCTATCGTGTCAGTTTTTGCCGTGGCGCTCATGGTATCGGCGTCTGCGTCGGCCAAAGAATTTACTGGGTTCTGGACGACGATTGACGATGAGACAAAAGAGAAAAAGAGCGTTGTTCAGATTGTTGAAACGAACGGAGTTTATTCTGGCACTATAGTTAATCTTTTCAGAAATAAAAATTCCATAGCAAAATTGCCAGGGAGCCCTAAGATTTTAGGATTGCAGATTATCCGAGACATACGTCGCGGCGGAAAGGGCCTTAAGGGTGGCTCGATAATTGATCCGAAGAAGGGTAAGACTTATGGATGTGAAATCTGGCGGGAAGGCGCAAATCTTGTCGTCAGAGGCAAAATTGCATTTTTAGGTCGTAACCAAATTTGGAGGCCGTCCGCAGAAGAGGACTTGCGTTAAAGAGTTATAATGAAGCGCGTGGCGTCCTCTGATTTTGTCAGGGTGTCTTGACAGGCGGAATAATTGAGTGATATACTCCTACGAAATGGTATATAAGTGTCGCTCCTAAAGCGATGAAAAAAAACTTAAATGACAAAAATGAAAGGAATGAAAATGAAGAAACTCATTATGCTGATGTTCGCGCTTTCGTTTGTAAGCGTTCTCTGCGCTGAAGCGACTGACGGAGCAGCAAACGATAATGCCGTAAATGAAGTTGCAGAGGAAGAGTCTGAGTCTCTCTTTGAATTTGGTTTTGATGCTGATTTTTACACCGCTTACGTATTCCGCAATCAAGTTTACAACGATCGTCCCGTAGCTCAGCCTTGCGTGTGGGCCGATTTTGTCGGTCTTGATCCATTTTATTTTGGTTTCTATATTTGGCAGAACTACGATTTGACGGCTCGCCGCCGCGAACAGATGCGCGGAGAATGGAACGAGACGGACTATAACATTCATCTCGGCGCAACTGTCTGGTCGAACGAAGATGAGACGATGTCTCTTACTCTTGAGGCAGGCCATGAATGGTTTGTGAATAATGTCAAGAGCGAATACTCGAAGGATTTTGCTTCGACTTGTGAAATATACGTCAAGGCTGAGCTTGAGAACCCTTATGTAACTCCATACGGTCAGGTCAGCCACATGTACCGCTATGAAGACGCCACGCACTACGAGGCTGGTCTTAAGCGCGATTTCGTTCTTATGGAAGAAATGTCTCTGGGCGAATCGCTCACTCTTGGCGTCGATTGGAATGTAAACTTCGGTAACGGCGGATATCTCGACTTCCTCTATAGTGTAGGCCGCGGTTATCTTGAAAATGAAGACGATTTTGAGCGCGGCAACAAGGATGGCATCGGTGGCACGACGTTGAAGTTCACCCTTACATGGCAGCTTTGCGATTGCTTCTCCATCGGCGGCGTTGTTGCATATACATCACTTCTTAACGAGACGATACGCGATAACTACCGCGATAGCGGTTGGTACTGGGGTTCGCACTATGATGCTGATTGCGTCTGGGGCGGCATCCAGGCGAAGCTCAGCTTCTAATTGTAGAAGTTTGCGCGGGGGAGGAGAAAATATCAGTTCTCTTCCCCTTGTTATTTAATGTTTTGTATCAATCCCCATTGCCCAGCGGCATTGTAACGCTATAGAGGTATGAAGTTTTCAGTAAAACTTTCCCTCGCAGTGCTTATTGCGTATTTTGCTGCCGCGATATATGGTGAGGTGCAATATCGCGTATCTCAGATAAAAGACGTAACGCCCGTCTACAATGTTGTAGACATGTCTTCACGCGATCTTCCTCCGTCGCCTGAACATTGGCTTGGTACAGACAATCTTGGCCGCTCAGTTGCGCTACGTCTAATTCAAGGCACTCGGATCGCATTTCTTGTCGGCGTATTTACTTCGCTTATCGCCATTCCTCTTGGTGTGATTCTCGGCCTTGCAGGCGGCTATTTTGGAGGAAAGACTGATTCATTCGTAGTGTGGCTCTGCGCAACAGTCTCGTCCATGCCTTCGCTTCTTTTTATTCTCGCCATTGCTCTTGTGGCGGGTAAAGGCCTTACGGGGATAGTTGCAGGCATAGGTCTTACCACTTGGGTGGGGACTTGCCGCACAATCCGCGCAGAAACTATGAAACACCGTTCTCGCGCTTATGTTCAAGCTGCGAAGACGCTTGGCTATTCTCATGCGAGAATTATGTTTCGCCACATTCTTCCGAACGTTGCACATATCGTTCTTATCCAGCTTTCAATCCGTTTCCCTTCGGCAGTTTCCACCGAAGTGTTCGTCTCATTTCTCGGTATCGGCGTACAAGGCGAACCTTCGTGGGGTATTATGATAAACAACGCGAGAACTCGCCTATGGCAAGGTGTCTGGTGGGAAATGGCGTTCACCACACTTGCCATTTTCTCTCTAGTGCTTGTTTTCAATCATCTTGCTGATGTTTTGAGAGACAAATTTGACCCTGCTTTGCGCGAGTAAAGAAGATGCTTGTATGGTACCTATCTTGCCCGGGTGAGAGTCGTAAATTTTTGATATAATACACGGTAATATGAGCGAGCAAGATGATATGGTCCTTTCGGATGTTCCGCAGAGCGGAATTTTAGATGATGTTAAAATAGAAGAGGAGATGTCGAGAGATTATATCGACTACTCCATGAGCGTCATCGTGGGGCGCGCGCTTCCCGATGTCCGTGATGGCCTGAAGCCCGTTCATCGCAGGTGTCTTTTCGCAATGCACGAGCTGGGGACGACCTACAGCTCCAAGCATGTAAAGTCCGCCCGTGTAGTCGGTGAAGTGATCGGTAAATATCATCCGCACGGCGACTCTTCCGTATACGATGCCATCGTCCGCCTCGCGCAGGATTTCTCTTTACGCAACCCGCTCGTCGACGGGCACGGAAACTTCGGTTCAATCGATGGCGACCCCCCTGCCGCAATGCGTTACACGGAAGTGCGCATGCAGAAGGTTACAGAAGAGCTTTTGGGCGACCTTGAAAAAGATACGGTCGACATGATGCCCAACTTCGACGAGACTTTGAAAGAGCCGGTCGTTCTTCCCGGGCGTCTTCCAAATCTTCTTCTCAACGGTTCTTCCGGCATTGCCGTCGGCATGGCGACGAATATACCGCCGCATAATCTCGGAGAGCTTTGCGACGGTATTGATTACTACGTGCAAAACCGCGACACTTGCACTGTCGATGCTTTAATGCAGTTTGTCAAAGGTCCCGATTTCCCTACTGGTGCTACAATCTGCGGCCGCAACGGAATTGCTTCGATGTACAAACTCGGGCGCGGGCAGATGTCTGTGCGCGGCAAGGCCGAGATTATTGTCGATGAGAAAACGGGGCGGGAGAAGATAATCATCACCGAGATTCCTTACGGCGTCAACAAGTCTGAGATGATCAAGCACATGGCCACTCTCGTCAAGGACAAGGTGATTGAAGGCATAAGCGACATCCGCGATATTTCAGGCGGCCACACCAAGGGCGCGAAGGGCGCGCCGAAGGGCAGGCGCCTTACGGAAGATGCCGTATGCATTATAGTCGATCTTAAGCGAGATGCTGTGGGCGAGGTCGTCTTGAACCGCCTCTACAAACATACGCAGCTTCAAACGACGTTCGGCGCGATACTTCTCGCCATCGTCGGCGGCCGCCCGAAAGTGCTTTCGCTTAAAGATTATTTCGCCTGTTACGTAAATCACAGGTTTGAAGTTATTACGAGGCGCACACGGTTTGATCTCCGCAAGGCCCAGGCGCGCAAGCATGTGGTTGACGGCCTTATCCTCGCGATCGATAACCTCGATGAAGTAGTCAAGATGATTCGCGCCTCGCGCACTCGTGAAGAGGCGAAGAATTCGCTGCAGGAGCGTTTCGGTTTTACTGCGCCGCAGGTGAATGCGATTCTTGAAATGCGCCTTTACCAGCTCGTCGGCCTTGAGCGCGATAAACTTATGGAGGAGTTGGCGAAGCTTCTCGCTGCGATTGCCGAGTTTGAGAGCATTCTTGCCGATCCTGAGAAGGTTTATGCAATCATCCGCTCCGATCTTGCGGAAATTAAACTCAAGTACTGCTCGAAGGAAGATGCGCGCCGCCGCACGGAAATCGTAGATGATGTCAATGAGGTTTCTCTCAAGGATCTCATTCCTGACGAGCCGTGTGTTATTACGCTTTCCAACCGCGGCTATGTTAAGCGCGTGCCTCTGACGGAATACCGCCAGCAGCGTCGCGGCGGACACGGCGTGAAAGGCGCACAGATCAAGGAGGAAGATTTCCTCCGTCTCGTGTTTGTCGCGGAGACGCACGATGAGCTTATGTTCTTCACGAACACCGGTAGGCTTTTCGTCAAAGGCGCGTATGAGATTCCGGAAGCTCCTCGCACGAGCTTTGGCCGTCCGCTGATAAATCTCCTTAATCT
>JAGBWQ010000143.1 GCA_017629735.1 Kiritimatiellia bacterium | reverse complement strand
CGTCAAGAAGGTCGCCGAGAAGGCAGGCGCGGCATTCGCAGTTTCCGACCATTGGCTTAAGGGCGGCGAAGGTGCGCTCGATCTTGCCGAGGCCGTCATCAAGGCTTGCGAAGAGCCCAACTCCTTCGATTTCTTGAGCTCTCTCGACGAGCCTCTCAAGGATCGCATCGAGAAGTTGGTCAAGGAAGTTTATGGTGGAGACGGAGTCGATTTCGAGCCGCAGGCTCTTGAAAAGCTCGCGCTCCTTCAGGCCAATCCTGAAACGGCGAAGCTCCCGATCTGCATGGCGAAGACGCAGTATTCTCTCTCTCACGATCCTGCTCTTTCAGGTCGTCCTAAGGGATGGCGCCTCCCAGTGATGGATGTTCTTATCTATCGCGGCGCAGGGCTTGTCGTTCCTGTTGCAGGTGAAATAAAACTTATGCCTGGCACATCTGCATCTCCTGCTTACAGGAGAATAGATGTAGATGTTGAAACAGGAAAGGTGAAGGGCCTCTTCTAAGAATGCGCCGCCCCGAAATCCTCGCCCCTGCGGGGGACTTCGTTTGCCTTCAAGCTGCTCTAGATGCAGGCGCAGACGCAGTTTATTTCGGGCTCGGCACATTCAATATGCGTGCTCGAAGCGGGGTTAATTTTAAAGAAGAAGATTTGCCTGAGATATCCCGCCGTTGCAAAGAGCACGGCGCTAAGGCTTATCTCGCTCTCAACGCCATAATGTTTGAGGGCGAGATGGCCGATGTCGAAAAGGTCATTCTCGCAGCAAAGGCGTATGTCGATGCTGTTATAGTAGCCGATTGGGGCGTGGTGGGATTGTGCGTCAAACACTCAATTCCGTTTCATGTTTCCACTCAGATGTCCACCTCCAATTCTCAGGCGGCATTGTTCCTGGCTTCTCAAGGTGCCGAGAGGGTAGTGCTTGCTCGCGAATGTTCTTTAAGCGAGGTAAAGAAAATACATTCAGTGCTCGAAGGAAAAATCGAGTTAGAGTGTTTTGTTCATGGCGCACAATGCGTGGCCGAATCGGGGCGTTGCTTTATGAGCCACGATATTTTCGGCAAGAGCGCAAATCGCGGAGAATGTCATCAGCCGTGTCGCCGTCGCTTCCTCGTCAAGGCGGTCGATCTTTATGAAGATGAGCTCGGCAATCCCGTTCATGATAGCGACACGGCATTTGAAGTTGGCCCACACACTGTGATGTCGGCGAAGGATCTTTGCTCGCTTTCATTCGTCGACAAGTTGATGGACGCTGGGATTGCGAGTTTTAAGATTGAAGGGCGCGCGAGAAATGCCGAATATGTAAAGACTGTGACGGCGGCATATCGCGAAGCTGTCGACGCTGTTATTGAGGGCCGTTACACGCCAGAGCTTATTGCCTCTTTAGAGGAATCGGTCGACAGGGTGTTTCATCGTGAGTTTTCCAAGGGCCTTTATTTCGGTCGCCCAGGCGAAGATCAATTTACAGATTGCCAATCATCGCGTTCGAGCTACATTAAGCGTCATGTGGGCATTGTGGAGGATTATTTCGTCAAGGCTGGGATTGTTCAGGTGACAATCCAAGATCATTCCATCACCGAGGGCGATCTCATTCAGATCCACGGGCCGACGACAGGCGTTGTCGAGCTTACAGCGCCTGAGTTGCGGCGCGACAATGAGCGCCCGACAGTAGCAGAGAGGGGAACATGGATTACCTTTGCCGCTCCTCGCTGCCGCGTAGGAGATAAGGTGTTCTTTATGGAAAAAAGAAATACATTAAAGAGCCTTGCCGTTGCGCTTCTCTCTTTTATCCTCCCGATTTCGCTATTGGCATCGATTGCAGTAAATATTGATACACCGATAAAGGATCAGCGCGACTCTCGCGCAGGAACTGGCGTTGGTTATAGCGGCTCAATGGGTCAGGAGCGTCATTGTTTCACAAAGCAATTTTTTGTGAATGAGCCAGATAAGAGCTGGGAGATTCTTCGCGCTGGCGGCTATTGGTTCGATCGCTCGTACAATACGAGCCAGCATTGGCAAAGGTCCATACGCCTCGATTATGTTAAAGACCCTGTTGAGAGGGCGAAGCTCGAAAAGAAAGTTGTGCACCCGCGCTATTTCTACGATTGGTGCAAGAAGCACGGCGTGCGTTCTCTCAATGTTCTTGAATGCACAAGCAGTATCACAAATTATGTAACAGGCGCGACAAGCTCAGCATTAAACGATATCAAAAAGGGCATCTTGGATTATGTTAAGTGGATTGTCGACAACGGATATAAAGATCAGATTGTTGGCTTTGAGCTTGGCAACGAGCCTTACTTTGGAAGCAACCCCGAAGAATCAGCCGCGCGTTGGAGCGTGATTGTGCCGGAGATTAAAAAGATTTTCCCTGAAGTTGATATTGGCATTTCTGTTGCAGAGTATCGTGAGGGCGATCCTGATATCGCAGCTGTCCGCCGCCGTTCGACAGCAGTAGATAAATGGTTTGAGGGTGGTGATTATTATGGCTTCAATCGAGTGAACCAGTGGTCTGGCAGGTTTATTGTTTCCTCGTCGAATTTCATGCACCACATTAGCCATGTT
>JAGBWQ010000142.1 GCA_017629735.1 Kiritimatiellia bacterium | reverse complement strand
TACATTAGTATTTGCGCACATGTACATTAATATAGCAATGTCGATTGGTCTTGTTCCAATCACGGGATTGCCGCTACCATTCATATCGTCTGGAAGAACGTTTCTCATAATCTTAATGTGCGGCTTTGGTCTTGTGCAAAGTGTTTCAATTCACCGCAATAGCGCTTCTCAAGGGCGCATATTCTCTCGCCGTTCGGCCGCATCTTCGGGTCCGAGTGTCGATATGGTATAATACTTTAATACAATCGGTAAACTTCTTCACATGTTGAATATTGATATAATCAGTGTCCAGCCGAAAATGTTCGAAGGGTTCCTCACGGAATCTATCGTCTCTCGTGCAGTTGCTAAAGGCGCGTGCTCAATAAGAACTGTTGATCTTAAGGAGTATGGCATTGGACGGTGGAGAAAGACCGACGACAAACCATACGGCGGCGGACCTGGAATGCTTATGCGCTGCGAGCCTTGGTTTGCCGCAGTGGAGTCGTGCCTTGCCGCGTCTTCATCGGTCAAGCCTCCTCGCGTAGTCTTAACGTCTCCTGCAGGAAAGAAGTTTACTCAGCGCGATGCGGAAGATCTTGCAACTGCAGAGCATATCGTTTTTATGTGCGGTCATTACGAAGGGTTTGATGCGCGCGTCGAAACACTTGCTACCGACATTTATTCCGTTGGCGACTTTGTGATGACGGGAGGGGAGATTGCGGCAACTGCGATGACAGATGCTGTGGTAAGGCTTCTTCCTGGCGTTCTTGGTGGCGGCGCGGCAGCTACGGCATCTGAAAGTTTTGGGCGTGAAGGTATGCTTGAGTTTCCTCAGTATACGCACCCGCCAGAGTTTCGCGGCATGAAGGTTCCTGAAGTGCTTCTTTCTGGCGACCATGCAAAGATCGAGGCGTGGCGCATGTGCGAGGCTCGCCGCATTACGGCGGAAAGGAGACCTGATCTTGTTTAACGCACTCCTTCTTGCCGTTACCATCGTAGCACAATCGCCAGGGTATTATACGTCGCTGGCGAATCACATTAAACGATGGCTTGGTTCAGAGGGTGTTCAGTCGAGAGTTGTAACTCCTACAGAGATGTCTTCTGCGTTGGAGCGCGAAAAAACTGCGATACTTGTTGGGTTCGAAAAGCCCACCGCATCTGAGATGCGAGTCTTTCAAAAGTTTCATTCGCGGCGCGGCAAGTTTGTGGTGTTCTATTCCTCGTCGAAGGAACTGGCAGATTTGATGGGAGTTCGAATTCTCGGATTTAAGGCGGCTCCCTATCCGGGAGCTTGGAGTAGAATGGATTTTGTTTCGCGCGTTCCAGAGGGCTTGCCATCTGCGATTCGCCAAACATCGTCTGTGCTCATGCGCGCGGCACCGCAGCAAGGCAAGGGGCGCGTCCTTGCTACGTGGACAGACAGGAGCGGCAAACCTACGGGCGATAATGCTTGGATTGCAACAGGCTCTGGTTTTTGGATGACGCACATTCTTTCTGCCGATGGCGACGAGGATCTTAAGGCTAGGCTCTTGGGCGCGATGGTAGGCGCGCTTGAGCCAGGAAAGTGGTCGCTCGCGGCACACTTAGAGCGCGAGAAGGCTGCAGAGAAGGCGATGGTCTCTTACGCTTCAAGGCAGTCTCCGCGGCGCGGCGAGATTCGAGCTGTTTGGGATCATAGTGGCTGCGGGCTTTATCCTGGAAATTGGCCCAAGACAATAGCGCTTCTTAAGAAGTCTGGAGTAACAGACCTTTTTGTGAATGTTGCAGGCGCTGGCTTTGCGCATTATCCATCTTCTATTTTGCCGCGTTCGAAAATCTACACGGAAGAGGGCGATCAACTTGCCAAGTGTATCTCTGCCGCTCGCGGTTCGGGAGTAAGAGTGCATGCTTGGGTTTTGTGTTTTACAGGCGCGCGTTCAACACCAGGCAGAATGGATGTTTTTTCGCGTAAGGGCTGGAGACTTAAGAATAAGGCTGGCAAGCTTACGGAGTATCTCAATCCGTCAATTCCAGAAGTGCGAGCGTATGTCCTTTCGGCAATAGAAGAAATTGTCGCCAAATATCCTGTCTCTGGTGTGCATCTCGATTTCGTCAGATGGGGAGACTCGTCAGTAAAGCCTGCTAACGCCTCTACGTATGTCACAAAGTTCGTCTCGGACGCAAGACGCAAAGTCGCAAGACCTTGTTGGCTTACCGCGGCGGTTTACGGAGCGTATCCACAGTGCGTCTCTTCAGTTGGACAGAATTGGACTGTTTGGGTTGATTCGAATTTTGTTGATTACATCGTTCCGATGGACTACACCGATTCAACGCTGCGCTTTACTGAATTGCTTGTCCAGCAAGCTTCAACGAAGACGCGCGCCCGCAAGACGATTGTCGGCATCGGCGTTACGGCCAATGAGTCGCGGCTCGATGCTCGCAAGACAATCGATCAGATAAATCTTACAAGGCGCCTAGGCTTTGCAGGGAATGCTTTGTTCGATCTTGATGTTACGCTTGAAAAGAAAATTCTACCTTATCTCTCTCTCGGAGTCTGGAAATGAAAATCCTTTTTGTCTGGACAGGCGTTACAAGCTACATGGCAGATTGCTGGAGAGAGCTTTCTTCCATTCCGGGAGTTTCATTCTCTGCCGTAGTTGAAAATGTTGAAAGCGGCAAAGAGTTTGTTGCAGACAAGATTTTTAAAGGGCTTGATGTAACTGTCGTTGAGAAAGATAGCGTTGTCGATAATTTGCCCAAGCCTGATGTCCTTTTTGCTGTCGGTTGGCATTCGCGCATTGTGAGAAATTTAGTTGCGAGAAAAGACTGGAAAGATGTCTTTAAGGTTTGCTGCTTCGATATGCCTTGGCGCACAAGTTTGAGGTGTTTTGCCGCGCGCTTTGTCTTGCGTCGATTCTTGCGCAATTACGATGCCGCTTATGTGCCAGGCGTCTCTGCTCAAAAGTATGCAAAGTGGCTCGGCTTTAAGAATGTAGCGACTGGGCTTTTCTCTATCGACACGAGAAGGTTTGCGGCATCTCAAAATTCTTCCTCAAGAAGTGGCTTCCTCTATCTTGGAAGATTTTCGCCTGAAAAGAAAGTTGATGTTATAAAGAAAGCGTATGAGCGTTACCGTGCGCAAGGTGGGAATTGGGATATATCGTATTATGGGCAAGGCGGCGAATTTATAAGCCCTGAAGAAATTCCATCTTTGTATGCGTTGAAGGCATATCTTTTGCTTGCAAGTTCCTTTGATCCGTGGCCGCTCGTAGCAGTTGAAGCTACTGCCGCAGGCTGCGGTGTTATTATGAGCGACAGATGCGGCAATAGGCACGAGCTTTCCTCGGCAATCACAGTTCCCTACAACAATGTCGATGCTCTTGCGCAGGCTATGTTGAAGGCTGAGAAAAATCCTCTGCCGCAGCCATGCGATCTTTCTAAATATGATTGCCGCGAATGGGCTCAAAGGACTTCTTTTTTGGCGAGTTCTCATCGAAAGAAAATTCTTCATATTTGCGCTGGGTGGGAAGCGACGAATGGCGCGGCAACTCTTGCGCGTGCCATTGCATCAGAGCAGCTTTCGCGAGGCGAGAGTGTGTCGTATGCCGTGTGGGCTTCTCCTTCGAAGATTAGAGAGGCTGATGAAGTTTGGATTCATTGTGCATGGAAGCCATGTCTTTGGTGGGCTGCGCTGTTTGCGAAATCGTTTGTGCGAGTTCCATCGGGAAGCTTTGATCCTCTGCGGCTTAAGTTTGGCAAATGGAAGAAGTCTTTAGTCTCTTGTATTGAGAAGTTCTTTTTGCGCAAAGCCTCGTCTGTTGTCGCTACATGCAAGGCTGAAGGCGAGTGGATAGAGGAATATGAGAAGCGTGCGAGCGTTCGCGTTTTGGATACGAAAAGTCTCGATTGGGGTGAGTGTGCGCCAAGGCCTATTTCGAAGGAAGGAAAGGGTGGCGAATTTCGTATTCTTTACATGGGAAGAAGACACCCATTGAAAGGAATTTGTTTTCTCGAAGAAGCTGTTCGCAGATTGAATGGCGAGAGGGCAGAAAAGATTGTTTTGGAAATTGTCTCAGACGCTCTTGGAGAGAAAAAGGAAGAGGCGTTTGAAAGATGTGATGTTCTTGTTTTGCCAACATTGAGCGACAATTTCGGAATTGTTGTTGCAGAGGCGCTTAAGAGAGGGAAAAAAGTTATAACAACAGATGGCGCGCCTGCGTGGGCTGATGATCCTGCAAGAGGGAAGGCGCTTATTTATATCGAAGGCTTTAGAGACGGTAGCGATGAGTTTCGTATTGCATCGCTAATTGATGCGATTAAGAAAATGGCATAAAGAGACAGGAGAGGGCGATGGGAGTTCTTTTTAATCACGCGGTAGCTTATTTTACATCGCCCTTGTCGATTGGGGTATTAGCTCTTATTGTAGGGATAATTTTCCTTCTTAAGAACAAGAAGAGGATCGCGCTTTGTTCTATTGCGTTTTCTCTTGTGTGGCTCTGGTTTTTCTCGTGCGAAGTTTCGTATTTGCTTCTTGGTGCGCGTCTTGAAAGGATGTATCCACCTGAGAGTGTTGAATCGCTGCCGCAAGCTGATGCCGTTGTGGTGCTTGGAGGAGGAGTAGGCTCTTGTACGAATTTAATGGAGTATACTGAGATGTATACTGGTGCAGACAGGGTGATTCATGGAGCGAGAATTGTAAAGGCTGGGAAAGCTCCAATAGTTATTGTTTCAGGCAATGAAGAGCTTGCATCTTCCCTTCCTCTTCTTTTGGAGGCAGGAGTTACCCGCGACAAGATAGTTGTGGAGAATGTTTCGAGGAATACTGAGGAAAATGCTCGTTTTGTCTGCGATATGCTTAAGAAACGCACGAAAGTGCCGCGAATATTGCTTGTTACATCGTCTTGGCACATGCGTCGTGCGCTTTTGATGTTCTCGCGCTATGCTGATGGAATGGAGGTTATTCCCGCCCCGATAGATTACGAGTCGCTCGTCACCATTGAAAGGGGCTGCGATATTAGTTGGTTTTTCCCTTCTGCCGATGCTCTTTTTCGCAACAGTATGATGGTGAAGGAGTGTATCGGTTATTGGGGCTATAAAATCCTTAGGTAATAAGCCATGCTTGCCAACAGTCGTGACATTTTGCTAAAATACTATCATGAATACGAAAATCCTTACTAGCGCATTTCTTTGCATTGCAACAATGGCGGCCGGCGCAGCCGATGTAACTGTCGACTTCTCAAAGAAAACAGGCAAAATTAGGCCTGAGTTACATTCATCTGGCTGTGCGCCGCGCCTTTATCCGCGCGCCATTCGCAACGACGACGCCGACATCAAGGCGATGGGGTGCTATGCGACAAGAACGCACGACTGGGCGCTTTGGAACAATGGTCAGCGCATCGTTGATACGCATTTCATTTTCCCTC
>JAGBWQ010000141.1 GCA_017629735.1 Kiritimatiellia bacterium | reverse complement strand
GTAGTTGACTCTTGCCTCATAAAGGGGAATGCTGCTTACAATTATAGCCGCTGCGCAGGTCTTTACGCTGATGGAACTGCTAAGGTGGTTAATTGTACGATATCAGGCAATAATATAGTGGCAAACAATAAAGCTGGCGATGTTGTCAACGCTGGAATTTATGTTGGCAGCCCGAATGTGATGGTCGCCAACTCAGTTCTCTATGGAAATGGCGATGGCTCTGCCGCGGCAAACTTTGGCACGGCAAATCTTGGGAGGTTTTTTAATTGTGGGTCTTCAGTTGAGAATGATTCTGCCACAGGGTGGGTGATGTTGACGGATGATGATTTTGAGGAATTTGCTGACGGCAATTTTCGTCCGATTCCAGGATCAAAACTCGTTGATGCAGGAGATACATCTTTACTTCATGAGAATGGAACTTCGATTGATATAGACGGCATTGCGCGCGTCTCTGGCGCGGCGGTGGATATTGGTTGCTATGAGTATGATCAGTCCATAGTTACTGTTGGTGGCTATCCGTCTTGTTATGCTGCGCATGAAGGTGATTCGATTGTATTCAGAGCAAGTGCTTTAGGCGTAACAAGTGACGTTGTGTTTCGTTGGGATTATGGCAACGGAGTTGTGGAGGATACAAGAGAAGATACGCATATTTATGCCTATCCTAATGCTGGGCTTTTTACAGTGCGCCTTACAGTTTCTCCTGATGGAGGGCGCTCTTGGGTGGATTGGTATACGGTGCCAGCCAAGATAGTTATAGCGGCTACGCAAATGTTTGTCGATTCTGATTGTGCAACACCTCTCTTCCCGTATAAGACGCGCGAGACGGCCGCGACAACTCTTTGGGCTGCTATAGGGGCACTTACTAACACTCTTTCTGCGAATGCTACATGCGTTGATGGATCTGAGATTGTAATTTTAAAAGGCTCTAATTTTAAGGAAACTGGCATACAGCTTAAGAGTGCTGTTACCGTTCATGGCGAGACTGATTCTCCAGCTGATGTCGTTATTGTAGACAGTGTTGCGGGCAAGAGGGCATTTACAATCGAGCATCCACAAGCACGTGTGGCAAATCTCACGATATCAGGAACAGGGGTTTCAAATAATGATAGCGTAGGTGGCCATGTGAAGATATCAGACGGAATAGTTGAGAACTGTGTTATTACAGGTGGTCGTGTCAATTGGGGAGCCTCCAGAGGTGGTAATGTTTATATGTCAGGCGGAAAGCTTGTGCGTTGCCAAATTCTGAATGGTGCTGTTTCATGGGGCGCGTGGAAAAGTACATGGTGTTATGGTGGTGGCGTTTATGTTTCTGGTGGTGTAGTTGACTCTTGCCTCATAAAGGGGAATGCTGCTTACAATTATAGCCGCTGCGCAGGTCTTTACGCTGATGGAACTGCTAAGGTGGTTAATTGTACGATATCAGGCAATAAGATAGTGGCAAACAATAAAGCTGGCGATGTTGTCAACGCTGGAATTTATATCGGTAGCGCGAATGCAACAGTAGTTAACTCTGTTTTCTATGGTAATGGCGATGGCTCTGCTGCGGCGAATTTTGGTACGGCAAATCTTGGGAGATTTTTCTATTGTGGGTCTTCAGTGGCGAATGATTCAGCCACAGAGTGGATGGTGTTGACGGATGATGATTTTAGGGATAGTGCTGGAGGGAATCTTCGTCCTATGCGCAATTCTAAGCTCATCGACAAGGGGACTATGGATGTTGTTTATCGCCCAGCGGACTGCTCGAATATTGATCTTGACGGCAATCCGCGCGTATTAAATCGTTCGATTGACCTTGGTTGTTGGGAGGTTGAATCAGCGAAGGGCTTTATAATATATCTTCGATAAGGCTAGTATTCGCTGCGCGAATAAGGGGTCAGGGGTTAGGCAGTTGGCTAGACGCAGAAGCGGAGGGGAGGGCGAGTCGCGGAGACTTTTTGATGGTGCGGCACGGCCGTGTAGACTCTGTTTTTTGCTGACCCATTAGATGATACAATTTTTGCTTTAAATTCAGCTCGCCCGCAAATTTGAGGGAATATGATATAATGCACCATTGAGGTAAAATCTCATACACTTTGGGCTAATCTTGAGGTGCTTTTATGCGCGTGAATTTAAGGAGAAAAACAAAAATGAATAGAAAGATAATTGCCGCCGTTTTGGCGATGTTGTCAGTCTCGTGTTTTGGAGCAGATGATGCTGCAAAGCCAAAGGAATCACTTAAGGTCTTGATGATAGGAAATAGTTTTTCTATCTGCACTTTGAAGGAGATGCCTTCGATAGCAAAGTCGATGAATCTTAAGCTCGACCTTGCTTCTCTTTATATCGGAGGCTGCTCGCTTAAGCGCCATTGGAACAATGTCGTTGCCTCCACAAATGCCGCGTTTAAGCCGTATCGTTTTGACCGCACCGCAGATGGAGTGGAAATAAAGACACGCAAGGTTTCAAATATCCCAGCTGCACTTGTTATGGATAAATGGGATATTGTTACCATTCAGCAGGTCAGCTCCGACAGCTGGAATCTTGATTCGTTCTATCCTTACGGAGATTTGCTTGTCGAGAAGATTCGTGAATTGGCTCCGCAAGCGAAGATTGTTGTGCAGGAGACTTGGAGCTATCCGCCGTGGGATAAGAGGCTTAAGAAGTTTGGGTTTGATCACATCGAGATGTATATGCGCCTAAAGAAGGCCTATGCATCGTTTGCCAAAAAGCATTCTTTTGATGTTATTCCCGTTGGTACGGCCGCGGAGTTTGTCGATGTCAGAGATGAACTTTTTACTAAGCCCGATTTCCATTTCAACGGTCAGGGAATGTATTTGCAGGGTCTTGTTTGGACTGCGAAACTCTTTGGCGTAGATGTGCGCAAGTGCGAGTATAAGCCTGAATGGCTCGGCGCTGAGAGGGCGAAAGTTCTTCGCGAGGCTGCTATGGACGCAGTCGAAGGAGGAGAGAAAGTTCGCCGCGCATTCCGCGATGCGCGAGTTACGCGTGGCAACACAAATATTCTCAAGGTTCAGCCTATCGACGATGCCTCTTGGGTGTGGATGCCCGATGTTTCATCAGACGATAAGATTTGCTTCTTGAAGTTCCGCAACGAGTTTGAAGTTACTGAAGAAAACGCAACTTTCACATTTGATATTTCTGCCGACGAGCGTTTCGTCCTCTACCTCGATGGTAAGTTTGTTGCACGCGGCCCTAACCGCGGCACCGTTGAGAACTGGCAGTATCAGACGTATGTGGCAGATCTGAAGAAGGGTCGCCATGTGTTTGAGGCTTATGTCCATACGCTCGGCAACTCCGCTCCTCTGGCGCAGATTTCTTATCGCGGTGGCTTTATCTTTAAGGCAAGTGGAGAATTTGATGAAAAGCTCACCACTGGTAAAGGCGCATGGAAGGTTGGTCGCCTTACCGGAATGCGTCCAGCAGGCAAAGAGGGCGGCCCTTGGGGCGGCGGCGATCAGTTTGCGATCACGGGTTGCGGGCCTTATTCTGGCGATCCTGCGCAGTGGGTCAGCCCGAAGGAAGTGCGCGGCCCCGCTGGCAAGGTTGGTCCTCACATCTACGGCATCAGGACGCCAGGGTGGATGCTTTTCCCCTCGCAGATTCCAGATCAGACGGAAATTCGTTGCTTGCCTGGGCGCGTGAAAGCCGTTGCAAAGGGAACAAAGTTTAGGCAGCGCCATGTGTATACTTCAGAGGAAGCAAAAGAGACGATTGATCTCTCAAAGCCCTTTGTTATCCCAGCTAATACCAGGATGCAGGCGGCATGGGATCTTGGCAATTATTACTGCGTATATCCTGAAGTAGTTCTTTCGGGCGGCAAGGGCGCAAAGTTTTCTCTTAACTTCGCAGAAGCTACATATCGTGCCGACAACAACCTTAAAACAAGCGAGCCTGGTTCGCGCGATGCAATTATCGGCCGCTATTTGAATGCATTTGGCGATACATTCATCTCCGATGGCCGTAAGGGCGCTCGCTTCTCGGCTCCGTGGTTCCGCTGCGGCAAGTGGGTGAGGATTGATATCGAGACAGGAGATGAGCCTCTTACTGTTGATTCTGTTGAGCTTATTGAGACGCGCTATCCTGTCGAGCTTGATAGCAAGTTCTCTTCTGCTGATGACACTTCCTTTGCAGGCATTCGCCGCATCTCTGCGCGCGCTATGCAGATGTGCTGCCACGAGATGCTTTTCGACTGCCCGTTCTATGAACAGCAGATGTATCCTGGCGACACGCGCGTGCAGCTCAATGTTCTTTCCGCGATGTCGCGCGACGATCGCATCATCAAGCGTGCGATTGAAATTTACGATCTTAACACGCGCGACGATGGTCAGTGTCCGTTCAACTTCCCGACGCGCGGCATTCAAGAAGGTGCAAGCTATACGCTTTGCTATCTCTTGATGTACGGCGACTATGTGATGAACCACGCCGATCGCGATTGGCTCAAGGCAAGGCTCCCTGGTCTTAGAAAGTCGATGGCAGGAATGGAGTATTACGAGAATAAGGATGGGCTTCTCGAGAACTTGCCTGGCTGGAACTTCATGGACTGGACGGTAGGTTGGGACGGCGATGGCACGGCAAAGGGCTGCCGCTTTGGCGACGGCGTCAATGCCGAGCTAAATCTTTATTGGAATCTTGCGATGCGCTCTGCCGCGCTCGTCGAGCGTGTGCTCGGCCATGATCTTCAGGCGCAGTATTGGGAGAAAAAGTCTAAGGTGCTCAAGAAGAAGATTATCGAAAAGTTCTGGAGCAAAGAACGTGGTCTTCTCGCTGACACGCCTAAGAAAGATGATTTCTCTGAGCATACGCAGTCGCTTGCGCTTGTTGGCGATGTGCTTCCCAAAGACAAGGCTGAAATTGCGTTCCGTCATTTGATTGAAGATAAGGATTTGAAGCGCTGCACCGTCTACTTCTCGTATTATCTGTTCGAGACATACTTCAAGTATGGTCGCGGCGATATCTTCCTCAAGAGGCTCGACCTCTGGCGCGATTATGTGAAGAAGGGTCTTGCTACCACGCAGGAGGCTCCCGACCATGGCAAGAACAATCAGTTTGAGTCGAGAAGCGACTGCCACGCATGGGGCGCGCACCCGATTTGGCACATGCAGACGGGCCTTGCGGGCATTCGTTCTGCCGCGCCATTCTTTGAGAAGGTTCTTGTGTCTCCCTGCCCTGGCTCGCTCCGCGAGATTAAGGCGTCGCACCCGCACCCGAAGGGGTGGGTTGAGGTCGATCTTAAGTTCGACGGCGACCGCGCAACAGGCACGGTCTATACGCCCGTAGCAGGAACCTTTAGGTACGCTGGTCGCGAATTGCCGCTTTCTGTTGGCGAGAACAAGATCGATCTTCCTTGATATGACGGGGCAGCTCAACGATTTTGCACGAAAGCATTTAACGCATAAGTGAAGAATTGCATGAAGATATCAAGGTTGTTGTTGGCCGCGGTGCTGGGAGTTGCAGGTTGCGCGGAGAAAGAAATTCCAACTGAGCTTATCGTTGCAGCTGCAAATTCAAGGAACTTTGAGAAGAGGGCGGCTGATTTCGTCTGCACTGGATCAAATGACGAAGCTGTTATTAATGAGGCAATTAAGGCTCTTAAATACGGCGGCACTCTTCGCCTTGCCGATGGCGACTATTACATTGATGCTTGTACGAATGAAGGCAATAGCGCCATTTATTTTGGCTACAACGATGGCCTTACGCGTGTAGTTACCATAAAGGGCACGACGGAGGGCAAAGTATATGGTGCTTATCGCGGAGCTACGCTACATGTGACAAAGCGTGCGATGGATAGCATGGCTACAAATCAAGTCTATCGCGTCTTTTTTGGCGCTGGGCGTATTCCTGAAGGACCAGGGGATACATACACATATACGCATGTAAATAATGTAAATTTCATAAATTTCCGTGTTTTATTCTATGAAGCATCGAAGCCTCTTATTGGCATAGACGGGCGTCATTTTGGTTCAATGGAGCTTGATCTCGTCGGTATTTACACAGAACGCTATTTTCCTGATCGTTATGAGCACTTAAAGCCTGCTACGCCTGTAAAGGGGTCGATTGGTGTTTATTCGCTTCCTGGAAGTAATGATGAGAGCGCGCGCAGTCGCTACAATGAGGTTAATATTGGCGGGTTGCACACAGGCTTTGTTTTTGATGAAGTTGACCATCTCGTTATGACTGGGTGTATGGCTGCTCGTTGTGTTTATGGCTATTGGTTTGAGCGTGGCAGTCCCAAGACGCTTACGATGATTAACAGTTGCGACGAGGGTAATACGCATTTGCCGCGTTTTCGTGGGCGCGGGCATCTAACTGCGATAGATTTTAATATTGAGCGCTTTAATGCCGCTTACATTCCAGACGATCCTGAAGGCAATACAGAGCATGCTGCCGTTGAGGAAGTTCGCGGTGGCTGGCATGGTTATATTTCTTATACCTTGCAAGGCACGGCTTATGGCCTTGGTCAAGGCAACTGGAAGACAGGGCGCTTCTGGCGCGAAGGCGACGGAATAAATTTCAAAACCGTCGACCACAACGCCAACAGATAACTCCCCATATTGTATGGTGGCGAGGTTGTATTTGAGCACTAAATATAGTATACTTGCCAGTTGAATGTGGAAAAGTTTTTGGACGAAAAATATTGAGCTACGGTAGAATGAAAAACCGCGGCAAGATTGCGATTTAAAAAAAACAAAATAGTGGAGAAAACAATGAAAAAAACAATGGTAATGGCGGCGCTCGTCGCGCTGTCTTCCTTCGTGTTCGCCGACACAGTGCCGGAGTTGGAAAAGGCCTTCGATAAGGCCATCTCGTCCGGTCGTCCGCTTACTGCGGAAAGGGCGTATACTCAGTTGCGCGAGAAAGGAGCAAAACTTTCTCCTGCTCGCTACCGCCAGGCGGCAGAGGTCGCAAGGCAGCTGGGTAAGTACGACGAGAGAAATGCGCGCCTCGCGCATTATCTCAAAGTTGAGAAGAAGTGGGATGCAGATGCCGTTCGTCTCGCTTATGAAATGTGCTTCGCTTCGCGCAATGCAGATGTGTTCGTAATGCTCTGTGCGCGCAAGCCCTCGCCTCGTCAGTTCTTTGAGAAGGGCCTTGAGCTTCTCGGTGAGTATGTCAGGGGCAAGCGAGCTGCCGATTTCAAGATGGCTGCAATGGCCATGCTCGGAAATTACGAAGACGGCGCGTCGCGTAATGCAATCTACGGCTATGTCTACGAAATGCTTGCCAATAAGGTTCCTGGTTTTACTATGGAAGAGGCAAGATCTATGATTGAGAAGTATCCGTCGCAGAACAATGAGCAAGTCTGTAGGATCATCAATATCAGTAGGGATAAATTTAGCTCTATCTGGAGGCTCAAGTATATGGCGAGCCGTCCTTCATGTGTTCTCGATGACTACACTTTCGGATACGTCCTTTATCTTCTTCAGGGCAAAGGAGAGAATGAAGTTAAGCAGAGAATCGAAGCTGCAAAATATCTTTCAAAGATTAAGCCTTATGTAGTAGACGGTCGCAAGCGCGATCACGCAGTTACTTTCTTCAAACTGCGCGTTGGCCTTAAGAAGCAGCTCTTTGCTGATGAAGCAGCCCAGTCTGCCGACTTGTTCGCACTCTTCGAAACGATTGCAAATTCGGAGAAGGCTCCCTCTCGTGATAAGATGGCAGAGATCCTTAGCTATGCTCTTGATAATGGCGCATTTGCGAAGGTTGATGTCCTTAAGATACGCGCCAAATATCCTTCGTTTGTCACTCCCAATAATAACATGGGCAAGCATCTCTACCTTGAGGAAGAGTGCCTTGCCGCAAAGTCAAGCAAGCCCATCACAGACTTTTTGGCGAAGATTCCTTCCAAGTATGCTTACTTGAAAGACGATGTTCGCTATCAAATGCTTCGCACATATGCCAAGGTTGGCGATGCTGAAGCTGTCAAGAAAATCCTCATGCAGCGTCTTAAAAATACAGGACGCAGAGAGGATCTTCACTACGACTATGTCATCTCTTCATTAGGTGATTTGAGATTGACAGATAAGCAGCTTGCAGAAATGCTCACGGCTGTCTACAATCAGTGCGGTTGGCATGATTTTTATGATTTCTGTGCGAGACATAGGAAGGGCGCGGAAATTTTCAAGGGAGAAGCAGTGAAGTCTTTCATTGAAAAGGCTAATACTGAAAAGAAGCAGTCTCCTGATAAAATGGTTGTCCTTTCCAATAAGATAAGGAATATGAGGCATGGTCAAGGCCACTCTGCGCCAGCAGGCGTGCATGAGGTTTTCGCAGAGGCGTGCAAGCTTTATCCTGGGCTTTTCCCGTCCGACAAGTGCGCGGACAATAGAGCGTTTGATCAGATCTTCGGCAGGTATGTCGATCTTTGCCAGTACGATGTGAAGGCCGCTACGACGGCAATCGATGCTATTCTTGCGAAAGTTGACAGGACAAAGCCTAGTGCATGGGTGTGGTGCTTTGGTGATAACGTTCGTTTCATCAACACAACGAGGAACAAAACTGAAGGTTGGCGCAAGGCATTGATTGCTCGTGTTCAAGCAGAGAAGAGCCTCGCTTGTGCGCATACACTTACCTTCCCTCAGAAAACAGATACTCTTCCTTTCGACAGCTCTATTATGGGTGCAGATGTTTACAGCTGTGCTCGTATGCTCTATTCGAACTGGGATCCCTACAACGAAAGAGTTCGCTACTTCACTCCTCGCCTTGCGGCAGAAATCGTACAGTTCTGTCTTCTTAAGTATGATGCTGTAAAGAACAACTCTTGGGTGAGAAATTGGTGGTCCCGTGATTTCTTCAATGTTGTACAATCTGTGTACAATGCTGGTCCTGAGAACTTCAAGAATTTTAATTTCGACAAGGGCGCGGCGCTCTATCTCGATGGCAAGAGAGAAAATGATAATTCTGCGAGAAGTTACTTGAGGCTTTGTGTCTCTGCAGGAAAGGGTGATAAGTATATTAAGCAGTTCGTAGCGGCGATTGCATCGCGTCCGACATACGAGAAGCTCAATGTCATCAATTCACTGTGCGCCGATAAGGCTATTTCGTATATCGAGAAGGGATCGTCGGAAAAAGGGTTCGGCTGGCTTGTTAAAAATCACCTCCTCCCTATTCTTAAAGAGATGCCCAATACATACGCGCCACTCGTGAATTTTGGTGAAGGAGCCGCTACGTATCACAGAATGGGCGATTGGATCAAAGAGATGGAAAAGCAGGATTGGGATTTGCGCCGTGCTTTCTGCTCTGATGCTGTTCGTCTCTTGACGCATGGCGCCGCTGGATTCTGGGGAGACAATGGCGTTCAAGGTGGACCTATTTTCGTCAATGTCTACACCCAGGCGCTCAATGCAAGCAACGCTGTTGAGATGGCCAAAATTGCCTATCTGACTGGTCGCAAAATGAGAGTCAGTTATGGATCGTCGAGCGTTGGCTTTGATAACTTCGCCAAGCTTTCCAACGGCACTGCTGATCAGAAGCTTTGGGAATGTCTCTACCTGCTCACTTCTTCCATGGTAGATGGAGACAAGAATGTTATCTCTCTTGTTGCTCGCCATCGTGCAGAGGCATCGAAGCATCTGCCAGGTGTTTATCCTGTTTCCGAGCGCGATCCGCTCTATCCTCTTTATGTCGCTGCCGACGAACTTCAGCGGAATAATGTGGAGAGGGCAACTACGCTTCTCATGAGGAACATCACAGTTTTCGAAAGAGATGCAATCAATCTTCCTCCTGAGTTCACTGCATGGGCGGTCGATCAGATGAGAATCGCGCGTGGCAAGAACGATTCGCTTCTTCTTAAGGCGCGCACGCTCGCTTCTCGCTTGCTTCAGGAAGAGTCTCGTCTCTCCGCCGAGCTTGCAGCAGCTCTCGTTCTCGTGAAGGCAGAGTGCTATCGCGATCAGCAGAATTTTGAAGTCGCCAAGCTTGAGTACGACACTATTAGAAACAATCCTGTCTATTCCAAGACGAAGTCTGGCCGCAAGGCAATGTTCAGGGCTATCGATCTTATGATTGAGATGGGTAACGCAGCGTCTACCGAGTCGACGCTTGAGTATTGGCTCTCGCAGCCTGATGCAGAGATTCAGGCGCAGGCGCACTACTTCCTCGCTCGCATCGCGTTCGACAAGAAGGATTACGACGAGTGCCGCAAGCGTTTGAAAGAAGTCTTCTCGATCGATTTCACGCATACCGACGGCCGCTTCCTCGAAGGTCGCTGGAAACTTGCCACTGGCAATGAAGTTGACGACACGGAAGTTATGATTGGCGATATTTCCGACCGTAAGGTGATTCGCCCCGGCCAGCAGCTCGCTATTTCCGTACAGGATCGCAACCTTTCAGTTGCAGGCGGTGGCGCGTCCATCCCAGTCGTTGTCACAACAGTTCCTGGCGGCGATCGCGAGCGCATCTATCTTTATCCCACGCCTCGTGATCCTACGCTCTTCCGCGGCTTTATCGATGTTAAGCTCGCCGAGACGGTAGTTTCTAACCTCACGATCGAAGTTACAGGTAACGATATTGTCAGTTACAATATCGATAAGGAATTCCTCCTTGCACGTGGTCTTCCGATTCCTGCTCCCAAGAGATTGTCGGTTGTCGATGACGCGCGTCTTATTGTCGGAACGGGCTCGCCTCGCACCGACGAAGAAAAGGATAAGAAGAAGGTAAATATCGAGGAAATTATCGACTCTGCCGACCTTACATCTTACAGAGCGCCATCGCTTCGCCCTGGCAACCCGCTTTATGTGGCTGTCATGGATAAGGATTGCTCAATGAAGGGCGAAAGCGCCGTCACCGTTAAGGTCTCCACTTCCTCTGGCGATGTTCTTGAGAATGTCGAGATGAAGGAAGTTCGTCCTTTCAGCGGTATTTTCCGCGGCGAAATTCCAACATCGCTCCCGCCGCCTCGTGCATTTGCTTCCGACACGGCAGTTGGATTTAATCCTGGCGACATCATCAGCACCAAGCGCAATGGTGGGTGGAAGTCGCTTGACGATGCGAAGAAGGGCAAGTGGTTCTCTGTCGATACGATGGGTTCGCATCTCTTCTCGAATATCGTCGTTAAGATGTCCTCTCCTGAAGAGCTTCGTCGCCTGCGCCTTACAGGTCGCATTGGTGGCGATATCTATGATTTGGCGCAGTTCCCTGCAGCTTCCGCTGAAGGGCGCACAGGCCTTCGTCAGTGGCGCGCAAATGTACATAATGTGCGCGGCGAACACGGTGTGAGGACGCACTTTAGCTCGTCTTCCGCCAAGTCGTATGTCGTTTCGAACATTACCTGCAAGGGTGTTTCACAGTGGAATGGTCCGTACATTTCCTATTTCAAGGGAGCGTTTGTGGTTGGTTCCGAAAACGAGCAGTTTAGGCTCCGCATTACGCCGCTTGAATCTGGTTCTGTGATGACAAAGCTTTGGTTCTCCGTGATGATCGATGGCAAGCCTTTCTTCTCCGGTTTCGGACCGACGCTTGCTAATCACATCATTTCGCGCAAGCTTTCCCACGGTTGCCACCTTATTGAAGTGTTCAGCGTTCAGCACTTGGCATCTGATGCTTGGGAGTTGAGCTGGTATCCTTCAAATGGCGAAGCTGCCCCCATCCCCGCGAGCTGGTTTGATGTTGCCGCGCACCCTGAAATTTCCGAGTTCTTGACGGATAAGGCTACTGTCGTTCGCACAGCAGAAGGCTTCAATGTGACATTCAGAGAGCCGATGCGTCTGCGTTCCTTCACGATCGACTTCCTCGAGCATCTCGCTCCTGGCGTCCAGCTTGATAAGATTTCTGCTACCGACTGGGACGGAAAGACAATCGTTCCTGTCGAAACTGATTTCTCCGATGCTCAGAGGAATTCGACACTCGAGGTTGCGCCTGGAGACTCGATCACGGTTGCCTATACGGATAAGTCGACGACTTCTGGAAAGCAGAAGATTGTTTCGAAGTCGATTGGTTCGTCGTTTAACGATGCAAGTGTGGCGTTCTACTTCGAGCATGTCGTAACTCATGCACAATATGTTTCGAGGTTCTGCAACTCTGCATACAGGTTCATTCCTGGCGATACGCTTCTCGTTGGCGTAAGCGACAAGGACCTTGATGTCTCGGAAGAGGCCGACAAGGTAGATGTTGTCGTCGAGTCGAGCAATGGAGAGAAGAGAACAATCACCCTCCATGAACAGGCGGGTTATCTGGGTCCAGGCGGAGAGGTTAGACTTCCTACTGCGGAAATGGAAGGCGTCCACTCTGGTTTCTTCTTGGGCCTTCTTAAGACACGCACACCCGACCAGACGAATGCGTCTGTTCGTGCAGCGTTCCCGTGCACCGCAGATGATACTCTTAAAGTCTCTTATGTTGACCGCGAGAATACGCGTCCTGGTGTGCCGTTCGTCCGCACAGCTTCCGTTTCTGCGGCGCGTCCGACAACTCCAGTTGTCACGCTCTTCCATGCGCGCAGCAAGAAGGTTGTGGATAACTCCGTTGCCGCGAAGGCGCGTCTTGCAGCTCTCCGCCGTAGGGCAGGAAACGAGAAGGTCGAGAAGCTCTACAAGAACGAGGTCTTGGCATATCCGATGACTCCTGAAGAGTCGTCCTCTACCAACCCGATTGCCGTCAATGTTTCGGCACCCTTGCTTATCCGCGTCAACGATCCTTCCTGCGCGCGTCACAGCAAGTCGTATCTTGTGATGGAGGCTGTTACGGCTGCCGAAGTTGCAAGAGCGGAGGTTGATGGCGACGAGCCTGATGTTAAGAAGTGCAAGATTCGTCTTGGTGGTCTCTTCCAGTGGGCTATCGGGGGGATTAGGCTTCTTTCTGGTGCCGAGTCTGTCAATGAGGCTCTTGCGGCAGGCAGCTTCAATGGCGCTGTGAAGTTCTCGATGGGCGAAATCGATTCCTCCGAGATTGTTGCTTATCCGGCTGACCAGGAAGAATTCCGTCCTATTCACCTCGCTGTCACCGGCTCCGACAAGGTCCATTTGACTATCAAGACGAGCGATGGCAAGGTTATCGCAAAGCGTACGATTTCCTTCGTCTCCGACGCCGCGCTCAGCTTGGTCGATTCCTCTTGGCTTGCCGAGAGAAACGCCGTGCATGTTGGCGAGAGCTTCTTCATCAAGATTGAAGATGCTGATCGCGACACCTCCGACGAGCCCGACACTGTTGAGCTTGATGTTCAGACAACTGGTGGCACGCGCCGCAAGGCTATCCTCACGGAAACGCTTCCTCATTCTGGCGTCTTCACAGGCTCCATCAAGCCGTTCATCTTCCCGCCGTCGGAGAAGATCCCCGAGGTTACGACAAGCGTTACGGCTTCTGTCGAAGAGATGCTTGCCGACAATCGTCTGCCGGTTAAGTTCGGCGAAAACATTGTGGCGAAATACTTCGACAAGCTCGTTCTTCCTGGCTCTGAGCCGAAGTCGCTTTGCGTGACAGGTATGGTCTACAAGGGTTCTGATGGTTCGCTCAGGCTCTTCTCCAAGCGCTTCCGCACGAGCGACGATGCAGTTCTCGTTCAGTTCCGCTTGGCAGAATGTCTCTTTGAACAGGCAAAGGACTTCCGTAAGCTCAAGCAGATGGAAAAGAGTGCCGACTCGATTGCAAAGGGTAGGGCGATTCTTGAGGAAGCTCTCAAGAACAATCCTCAGAGCTCCCATGTGGCACAGGGTGAGTTCCTTCTTGCCAACCTCTATCAGGAGCTTGCTGCAGAGGAAGATGTTCTTGCTAAGTCTTTGCGCAAGGAAGGCGATGCTGCAGGAGCGGAATCTTCTGAGAAGAAGGCGCGTCTCCTCTACGCCGAGGCGCTTGCAAGGTTCTCTTCGATTCTCGCCGTTTGGCCGGAAGGAGAGTATGCTCCGAGAGCTCAGTACCACAAGGCTTACTGCCTTGAGATGCTCAAGGACTTCAAGCTTGCTGGCGAGGAATACGTCAAGATGACATACATGTATCCCGAGTCCGATCTCGTGGGCGATGCTACGATTAGGCTTGCGACTTACTACTTCCGCGAGGAGAAGAAGTATTCCACGGCCGCTCGCATTTACGAGAGCTTTGCTCGTAGGTTCCCCAACCACGACAAGGCTGCGCGTTCGCTCTTTATGTGCGGAAGCTGCTACATCAAGCAGGGCGAGGCGATTATGAAAGCCGCCGTCGACAACGCTCGCAAGGAAGCTGAAAAGAAGAAAATCAAGTACAGAGAGCCGCTCACGCCGCCTGAAGTTTCCGAAATGTACGCTCGTGCGGTCACAGCGTTCGTGGACATGACAGAGAAGTATGCTGCTGTCACAACACCGGAGCTTCGCGCGCAGGGTCTCTATTGGGCAGGCGATGCATCGCTTCGCAAGGATGATCCGAAGGCTGCATACATCTTCCTCAAGCGTACGGTGCTTGAATATCCTGAAACGGAATGGGCCCGCCGCGCTCGTGGCCTTATGCTCCAGAAGGGTAAGGCATTCAAGAATATGGACTAACGAGAGAGGGTGAGAGACGTGAAAATTTCAGTGAAATTTCAGCGTGTAGGAGCGGCGGCACTTGTTCTCGTGCTTGCCGCGCTTTCGCCGCTTTCAGCGTGCGCCAATCTCGATTGGAATTGGCGCATGCCAGGCGAGATTTATAAAAATCTCAACTTTGAAGCGCGTACAGGTGTAGACAGAGCATCTAAGGCTTTCTCTTCGGCATTCGAGTCGGAACGCCGCGGAGCAAGCCAGATCGATCTTATCCCGCGTTATCGTGCGGCAGTCTACGAATGGCGCAAGGTTGAAATCCAGGCTGAAGCGGAAAACAGCAACGACGATCTCTTGGCCTATGCGGCATTTATGCAAGGCTACTCCCGTTTGAGGGCGAGAGATACCAACGAGGCAATTAAGTTCTTCAATCAGGTTATCGATCTTTATGAGGAAATTACATGGATATCGTTCCCTGCGCGTTACTTCATTGCTTTGTCGAGGCTGAGGCTTGGCGAGATGAAGTCAGGCTGGGCGATGTTTACTGAGCTTCTTAACGATGAGGAAGCTCAAGACAATCCGCTTATGGCCGATATTGCCAACAGGCTTGGCTGGAAGTACTGGGGCGAGCTTAAGGAAGCTGACGCTCAGAGAGTTTGGAGTGTTGGAGCTGCTGCTAAGTTTGCAAACACTTACAGGAACGCATACTCTGGCTGTCGCGAGGGTCTTCTTCAGGCGTGTGTCGTAAGAGGCGACTTTGATGCGCTTGAGGATTATCTCTTCTCCGATGTGAAGGACGAGAATGTTAAGCGCAAAGCAGCCATAATAAAAGACAATGTCAATTGGTTTGGCATGCAGGTCAATCATTGGAATTCGGGAATCAGGAAATATTTCAGCTCGAAGTATAAGAGCGAGTCGGAGCGTAATAAGAAGTTTTCCGATTTGCGCCGTAATTATGTGCAGTGGTATGAGTCGAAAAAGTCTATTGTCTCGCCGACGAACGATCACTTCTGGTTTGACTTGGCGGTGATCAGGCTACGCATGGGGCTTGATTCGCGCGAGCAGACTCTTGCGAAAGTTACCAAGGCTGGCGCTTCAATAAAGAAGAATGGAGACGCTAAAGATGTTTCCCCTCGCGTCAATTCAGTCGTCTCTTTCTATTATGAGCTTGGAGATTTTACTGCCGCGCTTATTGTGGCCGACAAGATGCCCACTCCAAGAGCGCAAGCGCATTTGAGATATGAAATCTGCCGTCGCGGTGCTGAGTGCGGCAAGATGAAGTGGGACGAGTGTCTCGCCCATCTCAAAGAATATATGGACACCAAGCCAGAAGCGCATGAAATGATGAATGCCAAGTATACTATGGCTAGCATATTGCGCGATCGCATGGGTGACGCGAAAAAGGCGCTTGCGATTTACACTGAGATCAACGATCCGCCACGTTCGCTTTGGGAGCTTGTTACTACTTATCGCAGGCTTGGCGAGAAGAGGAAGGCCGAAAACATTCTTCAGGAAATCGCATCGATCTTCGAAAGAGATGCGCCGAGGGCGATTCTTACTCTCGCGCAGTTCTGCGAAGCGGATGGCGACAAGAAAAAGGCTATTGCACTTTACAGAAGGTTGCTCTCGCAGCCCGAATGGAAGAAAACCGGCGAGTCGTCGCAGGCGCACCAGGCTCTCGAGCGTCTTGGAGAGCGCACGGGTGGCGCGATGATCAACGAAGTTAGGTGATAAGCACGATTTAAAAAGGAGTGATTAAAATGAAAACATTAGTAGCAATCGGATTGGCGATGGTATGTGCCGTCGCGTATTCTGACGAAGCGAAATCCACCAAGAAATCTGACGCGACCAAGCAGGTAGATGCAGTCAAGGAGGCGAAGCAGGCCGAGCGCCGTGCGATGCGTATGGTCAAGAACGCGCTTTCTTTGATGGCGGAGAAGGAGGAGGATCGTGCGCTCAATATGCTTGAGGCAGTTCCTCGCATGTATCCTACTTCGCAGGCGAGATATTCGGCATATCTTGAGCTTGGTCGCCACTTCATTTCGAAGCGCGATTTCGACCGCGCCCTCGTCGAATTGAAGAGAGCAGCAGAGGCTCAGAGCGAAGATGTTCGCGCGGAGTCGCTCTTCCTTCAGGGTGATCTCTTTCTCGCAAAGAGCCAGTCTGGTGAGGCCGCGATGGTCTTCCGCAGACTCTCGCAGGATTTCCCCACGAGCGAATTTGCGAACGATGCGTTCTTCAAGATCGGTCAGATTCATTTCGCGGCCGGCCGTTGGGCGCGTGCGACTGAAGCGTTCGAGATGGTTGGAACTGCAGTTCCTCGCTCCGCCGACACAAATGCTCTTGTCATTGCAGAGGCAGGTCAGCGCATTTATGTCCATGTGACGGACAAAGACCTTGCGGTCCTCGCTTCAATGGGTGAAAAGACTCGCGTTAAGCTCACAGGTTCCGACGGCGACAGCGAAACTGTGGAGCTCTCTCCGTTCGGAAAGGGTGATGGCGACTTTATCGCTTCCTGCAAGACGACTCCTCAGCCGACAAAGGTTGGAGACGGAATCCTTACGGTTAGAGGTGGTCAGAAGATTAAAGTCGATTATGTCGATGCCAATACGCAGAATGGTGAAATCAATAAGAATCGTGAAGCTCAGGCCAATACGGCTTCGTCCGCCACGATCGCATTCCTCGATGGCGCGATGCGTCAGAAGGTAAATGGTGTTTTCGCCGATCAGCCTTCGTTTATTCGTTTGCGCGATCTCGATCTCGATGTCACCGATGGAGTTGATAAGGCAAAGGTGCTTGTGAAGGTTACATACCGCGAGCGTCCTGAGGCAGCTCCTGGTGAGACGATTGCGCCTCCTCCCGCGCCCGACGCTCCTTGGCTTACGCGTTCTGAAATGGAAGTAACGCTTTCCGAAACAGGTCCGCGCACTGGTGTTTTCGCAGGAAGGGTGACTGTGCGTCTCCAGCCTGCCGACACGAATAAGATTGTTAAGCTCCCCGCCGGCGAAATCTATGCGAATGCAGAAGACAAGCTCGTTGCAGAATATGAAGATGCTCTTCATCTCGGCGGAGCAGACATAGAAAAGCGCACGGCTGAGTCTGTCGTACTCGTTGGCGGTTCGACGGAGCCGCAGTCTGTTGTGGCGCACGCAAGCCAAGCGACGATTCAGGCGAAGAAGCTTCTTCTCGAAGCAAAGCTTCTCTACAAGTGGGGTGCAATCTTCAAGGATGTAGGTCTTGAAGAGAGCGCGAAGGAAAAGTCGGAAGAGGGTCTTGTCCGTATCTCGAGCCTTTTCGATCTTTCCACCCGCAATACGCTCGACAGAAGCATTCTCGAAGAGGCGTATGAAGCGCGTTGGAATCTCTTCCTTATTCGCGACGATCTTAAGAATGCAGTAGCAACTTGTAATGCTCTCGTGACGCGCTTCCCTGATACAGTTCTAGCAGATCGCGCATTTATGCGTATTGCAATGGCTCGCCGCGAAGAGAAGAGCCCCAAGGCTGAGGATAACGCAATTGCGGTATTTAACGCCATTCTCGGACTTCCCACGTCGCAGTTGAAGGCTGAGGCTCAGTATCGCATTGGTGAGACGCTTGAAATTAAGGCAAAGAAGAGTGCTTCGCGCAAGAGCGGTCGTCAGGCAAAGCCGAATTTCGCGGCGGCTATGAAGGCTTATCAGGCTTGCGCCGATGCATATCCTTCAAGCTCTTATGCTGGCGAGTCCTATAAGCGCATGGTCGATTATAGCATCTCCATTAAGACATATGCGCGCGCACTAGAGATGATCAATCGCGTGTTTGAAGATTATCCCGATGCTCCTTGGCTCGATGAAATGCTCGTTAAATGGGGTGTTATTCTCCATCGTCAGGGCGACAAGGAAGGGGCGACTTCGAAGTTCCGCCAGGTGCTTGAAGAGTATCCCAACGGCAAGGCCGCAAAGATGGCCGCGCAGTTCCTTAAGAGATTGGAGGATTAACGATGGCAGCGAAGAAGTCGTTTGTTGCGCTTGAGCCCTACTGCAAGGAATATCTCCGCTATCTCGGCGCGGCCAAGACAGCTCGCAGGAGCTATGCAGAGAGCAAGCGTATTCTTGAGCGCGCGGGTTTTCGCGATATCTCCACATTCAAAACGCTTAAGCCTGGCGATAAGGTTTTTCGCGGTTGCGAGGATCGCACGATTCTCGCTGCAGTCATCGGAAAGAAGTCTATCTCCGAGGCAGGGCTTAAGGTTGTAGGCGGACACACAGATGCGCCGCGTCTCGATCTTAAACCGCGTCCTCTTTTTGAGAAGGGCGGCTGCATTTATTTCGACTGCCACATTTATGGTGGAATAAAGAAGTTCCAGTGGCTTACGCTTCCTCTCGCTCTTTACGGAACTGTCGTGCGTAAAGACGGCACGAAGGTCGATATCACTGTCGGAGACGCAGATGGCGACCCCGTCTTTATGATCACCGATATCCTTCCCCATCTTGGCAAGGATCAGGCGAAGAAGACTCGTGACGAATTCTTTGAAGCGGAAGATCTCGATCCCGTTTGTTGGTCGACATATTCCGACAAAGATGCTGAAGGCAAGGCTCCTGCGGCAGATCGCAAAGGGTTGGTTGCGTATCTCAAGAAGAAATACAAGATTACCGAAGAGGATCTTCTCAGCGCAGAGCTTGAGATCGTTCCCGCTGGCATGCCGCGCGAAGTTGGCTTCGACCGCGCTCTTATCACTGGCTATGGTCACGATGATAGAGTCTGCTCGTTTGCCGCGTTGAAGGCGCTTCTCGATGTTGTCTCTTCCGTTCCCGAGGTCACATCTTCCATGCTTATGTGCGACAAGGAAGAAATTGGCTCCATGGGTTCCACAGGAATGCAAAGCTCCTTCTTTGAGAACACTGTTGCGGAATTGATTGAGCGTCAGGAGAAAAATCCTCGCGATATTCTTGTGCGCCGTGCGCTTGAGAAGTCGACGATGCTCTCAGCAGATGTTACTGCCGCGGCAGATCCGCATTTCCCCTCTGTCGATTCCACAGGCAACGAGGCGCGCATCCACAAGGGTGTTGCAGCTTCGAAATATACGGGTGGTACATCGAAGGGTGGAGCAAGTGATTGCTGCCCAGAGTTCGTCGCCGAGATCCGCAGGATAATGGACGAGAACGGCGTTGAATGGCAGATGGCCGAGCTCGGAAAACAGGAGAAGGGCGGCGGCGGAACAATCTCTCAGTACATGGCTCGCTTCGGAATGAAAGTTCTCGATATGGGAACGCCGATGTGGAACATGCACGCGCCTTGGGAGATCGTCTCAAAATTCGACGCGTGGTCTACTTATCGGGCTTATTCAGCGTACTTTAGAGACTGACTTATTTTACACATAGCGCCAGCTTTGTGGTATAATTAAACATATTCGATTTCAAGAACTAAACCTGAAAGGAAAGAAATGAAGATTAATGCATCAAGAAGGGGCTTCCTCCGCGGCTTGGCGGGAGCTGGTGTGTTCGGTATCGGTGGCTGTAAATGTGCTTTCGGGCAGCAAAAGATTCGCCTTGCTGCTGTAGGCGTGTTGGGTAAGGGCTATAGCGACTGGCTCCCGATGCTCAAGTCTGGGATGGTTGAAATGGTTGCCTTCTGCGATGCCGACTACAGTGCGCGTGAGAGAGCTCAGATGGCTTTGATCAGGGACGGTGTTGATCTTGACATGTATTCGATTCCGTTCTATACCGATTACCGCAAGCTTCTTGACGACGCTGGCGTTCTCGGCATTGATGCGATGACGATTTCCACTCCTGACCACGTGCACGCCGCCATTGCAGTCGGTGCGATGAAGCAGGGCATTCACGTGTATGTGCAGAAGCCCCTCGTCAGGACTCTTTGGGAGAACGATTATTTCAACAGGACCGCATGCGACAACAATGTCATCGTGCAGATGGGCAACCAGGGCTCCTCGCTCGACTCGATGCGCCGTTGCACGGAAGTTATCCAGAGCGGCATTCTCGGCGATGTCAAGGAAGTTCACGTTTGGACGAACCGTCCCGTGTGGCCTCAGGGCAAGAACGTCGCCGACTGGGTGAAGAAGAACACGAAGGGCGATCGTGTCCGCGAGGGACTTAACTGGGATGCTTGGCTCGGCGTCGCTGAGAAGCGTCCGTTCCTCGATCAGTATCCCAAGAACGCCGATGTTTACGATCCTTGGGGGCTCGGCAAGAACGTCTACCACTCGTTCACATGGCGCGGCTTCTTCGATTTCGGCGCTGGTGCTTTCGGCGATATGGCATGCCATACGATGAACCTCGCGTTCCGCGGCCTTGAGCTCGGCGCCGTTTCCGACGCCGAATGTACTCAGATTGAGTCTGAGAACGACATCGCCTATCCTCTCAAGTCTGTCGTCAAGCTTACCTACAAGGCGCGTGAGTCGAAGGTTCGTCCCGGCGTCAACCTTCCTGCCGTTACGCTCTACTGGTACGATGGCAACATCAAGCCTGATGCGGCAATCATGCCTAAGTGGGCATCTTCTCACGGCGGCAAGGTTCCTGAGACGGGCTGCTACATCATCGGCTCGAAGGGAGC
>JAGBWQ010000140.1 GCA_017629735.1 Kiritimatiellia bacterium | reverse complement strand
CCGCTTGATATGAAAGGAGATGACTGATGTATAAAGAGATAGATGTCTTGGAAGAACTGTGGCAGATTAAAGAAGAATTGTCTTCAAAGTTTTCTACGTTTCGTGAATATTGTGCAGATCTTCTGAAGTATCAGGCTGAACATCATCCTGAATTTGCCAATGGACAGACGATGGGATCGGCGGTGAAGTAAGATGATATTTTTAATTTTCACATCAGTAACCAAACAATGAAAGGAAGAGAAGAGAACTGATTGAAACGATATACCGATTACAGTACCTAAAGTAGTCGGCTTCTCCACTTGTTGGGGTTGAGTCGAAGTTGAGAGTCGAAGTCGAACAATGGCGGCGCTGATGCGCCATAAGGTTTGATAATAGACTTGGACGAAACCGACAAGGAGCGAGAGATAGCATGGGGTGGGAAACCTAACCTATGCAATGTACGCAAATCAGCGTATGACGCTTTGTAAGAAAATTGCCAATTTTTCAAGTTCTGAAGCGGAATACGATGACTGCGCTACATGGGTAATCTACGGATATCCGCCGAGCGAAGCTCGCCGACGAAGTCGGTCGCTAGAGCGGTGCGGGTTTTCTACTCAAAGGCGTTTGGCGATGCCTCTTACAAGACGAAGTGATTTGGAAGCACGCCACTCTTCTTTTCTGCGTGAGGGAGTGAGCTGTGAAACAAAGTGCGTGAAAAGGAAAATGCAAGGAATGAAAAAATTAATGATAACCCTTGCAGTGGCGGCGCTCGCAATAAGCGTTAATGCAAGACCCCTTCAGGTGCCACCTTTAGATGCAATGTATGAAGAAACCGAAGGCTTCGAGACTTATGCAGCTGAAAAGGTTCTTACAACTGATACGCCTACTATAGAAGACGGGAACACCTATTTATGGTATTCTGAGTACAGCGGAGCTGGCACGGTAAAAGCTTACGGTGAAAATGATGCTAAGCTTGATGGTGCTGGTAATAACTATTTAAATGTAGAAACGACAACGGGTACACCTCTTTATCGTAGAGTCGTTTCACCACGCGATTGTTATTACTGGAAGCATCCGGATGATTTTAACAGAGAGGGTTTATATGATACGATCGGAGATGGTATTTATATTGATACTTACTTTCAGTTCACGAAAAATCGCCTAGAGATGGATATATTAAGCGGGGCGAATACTCATCTTATCGTTTGGGTAAAGGCAAATGGAGGTAGTGACAACGGAACGCCAAATGATGAGAGTGATGATATTTTGCCTTCTACGAATCTTATCGTTACGGCAGCGAATATGGACGCTAATGGCAATTCATCCCCGAGGGATTTTGTGATTGAGACCGCTGCGAATTTTGATTTTGGAGCTTGGCATCAGCTTACAATTCGTGCGATTGAAGATATTACCGCTGATGATAAAGTTGTTGTAGGCTTTGTCGTCTTTGTTGATCGTGAACAAGTCAATGCGGTGGCTGATGAAGATGTCTACAAGGAGCTTATGGGGGATTATTATAAAAACGTTAATTTGACGATAGAAGCTAATAAGTTTTTTGCGGCAAAGCAACTTTTTGTTGGAATGGCTTCTCCGGAGGATCTGCTATATGATGACCAGATTCAGGAGCTTACCGCAGTTGGCTTCGGCGGCTCGGGCAAGATTGATAATCTTACTTTGACAAGAACTGCTCCTCAGTTTGCAGACCCTATCCCGGAATTGTCAGCGACATCCACGACTGAACAAGTCGCGGCGGCGCTTGAAGGTTCGGCGGATGAGAAGCTCGCAGCAAATATCAAGACGGCGGCGGAATACGCGGCATATCGCACTTGGGCGTTGGGGCTTGATGGTGTGACTTCAGAAAAAGTGAAGGCTTCGCCTAATGCGTGGCTTTCGTACGCGCTTGTTACGGATAAGTTAATAGAAGGCGAAGTTACAGAATCTCGGCTCAGGGTTACTTCGTTTAAGCTATCGGGTGAGAATAATCTTTTCTCGATTAAGTTGAAGATAGATGACGTAGATGTTGGAGACGCGGCGACAGTGGAAAATCTTTTAAAGATATTCGCAATCGAAGGGACTAAGGAGCTTAGCGGCGATTCATTCTCTGTTAATAATTTGGCTCTTGATGTTGTTCAGATAAATGAAGGAGAGGTTGAGTTCATCGTTACGCCGCGAGAGAAAGGGCGCTCATTCTTCTTCCGTGCGCGCATGAGGGATAATATTAATGGTGTTGGTATGAATAGCTTTTCTGATAGCCATGAGAAAGTTCAGCTTTGGGAGGGTGGTCCATATTGGGCGACAACTAATATTGGCGCGGAAAATCCGGAAGATTATGGCTATTACTTTTGGTGGGGTGATACTATTGGATATAAACGCGAGAATGACAAGTGGGTCGCAAGTGATGGATCAAATTCTAATTTCTCGTTTAGTAAAGGGGGTGGTTATATAAAGACTTATCGTAAAACCAACTCGGATCTGGAAAGTGGAGGCTGGATTACGTCGGATGGTGTGCTTTCTCCTGAGAATGATGCTGCGCAAAAACATTGGGGTGGAGATTGGCGGATGCCGACAAATCAAGATATTGATAATCTTAATAGCAAGTGTGATTGGAATTGGGCAACAATCAACGGTGTTAATGGCTATATTGTTCGCGGCCGCGGTAGCTATGCGTCTAACAGTATCTTCCTTCCCTGCGCCGGCTACGGCGGCGGTTCTATCAACAACGGGATTTTCCTCTGCGATGCTGGTTCACACGGCTGCTATTGGTCATCTGTTCCGATTGAGGATGGCTCCTTTTACGACATGGCGTGTGCCCTCCTCTTCAATTTGAGTAGCCATGATGAGGACAATTTTGGTATCCGCCTTTGGGGATATCCTGTTCGTCCTGTTCAGGGGTTCACTAAATAGCGAACGAGATGCGCCTGTCGCGAAGCGATCAGGTTGGGTGAGTACGAAGTACGAACTGCGAAGCAGTCGCAAGACCCCGCGTGAGCGTATCCAATTCTTCAATTTTTTAATTCTTTAGCGATGAAGTAAAGAGTGAAGTGAAAAGAATAAAGAGAAGATGAAACAGTAGAAAATACGATAGATTTTTATTCTGTTAGTTACCACCGCATTTTTAAAAATGCGGTGGTAACTTCTGTAGCGATTGCGATTGGTAAAGCAATGCTAAAAATCTATTCGAAACTGCGGTAGGTTTTGCAGTGTCCACAGTTTGCAAACTATGGCCATCACTCATTTTTACAAATCAGATTTGCAAATCAGATTTGTGGAGATGAGTGTTGATTTGTGGACGATGGGGAATGTTGCCAATATCCAGTGTTGTCAGTTTTCAGTACCAATTCCCAATTGGCCTATGCCGAGGTTGTAGTGGGAAATAGGCAATTGGCAACATTAGAGATGGCAACACTATCACACTGGCAACATTAAAACAACTGCACTATTCAATAGTCTCGCAGTGAAGATATGTAAATTAGGCGTGAGCTTGTCAATTTGATAGCAAATATGTATGTAAAGTGACATATTTTTTCACCCTTATCCCACTTTTTTGAATTGATGCACGCAAGGCCTTCGAGCCGAATCGACTCCGGCTCTGCGGCCTTCACGGTGTGTATGAAATGAAAATGGGGCGCGATGTGTTTGGTAACGGCAGGCGGATAGATGAAACTCTCGAGAGATTTGTTTTTGAGAAAACGGCTCTTGCGCCTGAATAGCGCCTTCAGATGAAAAAGTCTACGACGAAAAAGAAGGGGTGTGAAAATAAATTTTCATAGGGTTTTATTGGGCTTTTTTGAAAACTGGGATAAATCATCCCAAAAAAGTGGGATAAGGGTGCCATACGCTGACGCTTGCGAATTGCGATAAAATTGTGGTATAATTTCAAAATAATTAAAGGAGAAAAGAATATGAAGACACCAGAAGAGTTTCTTGCAGACAATGGTTTCGTTACGGCAGCTGAAATAGATCGCCTGGCGCTTACCTCTTCGCTTCTTTCTGAAATGGAAAAAGGCCTCAAGGGAGAGAAGTCTTCGTTGATGATGATCCCCGCTTATGTCGGTGTGGACGGAAAGATTCCTCAGGGATCTAAGGCTATCGTTCTTGACGCAGGCGGCACGAATTTCCGCGGCGGTATCGTATCGATTCCCCCGAAAGTCGAGGAGAAGCAGAATCAGCCCATGCCTGGCACGCGCGGCAATGTGGGTGAAGATGAATTTTACAACGCTTTTGCAAGCGAGATTAAGCGTCTTGAAGGCAAGGCAACCGTTGAAAAGATCGGCTGGTGCTTCTCTTATCCTGCAGAAGCAACCCCAGATCTCGATGCTAAGCTCGTTTGCTGGACGAAGAATGTCGACGCGCCCGCAATCGTCGGCCAGAATGTTGGCTCCGAGCTTCTTAAGCGCACGGGTGGCAAGTCGATTGCAGTCGTCAACGACACTGTTGCCACGCTTCTCGCCGCGAAGGCTACAGAGGGCGATAAGAACTATTCCTCTTACATCGGCTTTATTCTCGGAACCGGCACGAACACCGCTTATGTCGAGAAGAACGAGAATATCACCAAGCTTTCCGGTCTTCCCGCAGGCGGCAAGATGATTATCAACGCCGAGTCTGGCGCCTTCGATAAGGCTCCTCGCTCGAAGTTCGATATCGCAGCCGATGCGAAGACGGGCAACCCTGGCCACGGCCTCTACGAGAAGATGATCGCAGGTGCATATCTTGGCGGCGTCGGTCTCGAAATCCTCAAGGCAGCGGCTAAGGAAGGCTTCTTCGAGAAGTCCGCAAACGCTATCGCAGGCCTCGGCTCGCTCGAGACGCGCGATCTTAGCGAGTTCTGCGCCAATTTCCGCGACGAGAGGCCGAATCCTCTCTTTGCGCTCTTCACCGATGCCGACGAAGCCAAGATGGCTCGCCGTCTTACGCTTCCTGTCTTCGAGCGCGCAGCCGTTCTTACGGCCGTTCAGCTCGCAGCGTTCGTCATCAAGTCTGGCGAAGGCGCCGATGCCTCGGCTCCCGTTGCTATCAATGCCGACGGTTCGACTTACTACAAGACGAAGGCAATTCCTTTTGCGGAAACGGTCGTGAAGGAGCTCGACGAACTTCTCGTTAAGAGCCGCAACATTCATTACGAAATCACTCCGCAGGTTGATGATGCTCCGATGGTTGGAGCAGGCATCGCGGCAATGCTCTAATGCGGTGCGAGCCGCGGTCTGGAGGCAGTTTGAAACATAACGGTTTTATGCGAGTTTTCTGTGCCGCGGCGCTTTCCGCTGCCTTTGCTGGTGCATTGTGCGCAGTTGAGGTCGATTCTCTTGCCGCTCGCGTCGGCACAGAGACGATTCTCAAGAGTGAGATCTTCCACGAAATGCAGCGCATGAACGCGCCTGCGTCGGCCTACGCTGATGTGCGCGCGGAGATGATCGACAGAAAGTTGATTCTCCGCGCCGCGCGCGAGGCGAAGATGACGATGCAGGAATGGGTTATTGAAAATCGTATTCGCGAGATCATTAAAAATGGTTTTGGCGGTGATAGAAATAAGCTCATGGAAGCGTTGGCGCAGCGCAAGATGCCGTATCTTGAATGGCATTCGCGAATGAAGGAAGATATGATCATTCAGGCTATGCGTTGGAACATTGTGGATAAAAATGTTTCAGCTGGCCCGCTTGCAATGCGCAAGGAATACGAAGAGCACCCCGAGCGCTATTCTGAACCTTCAAAAGTTACAGTTTCCGTTATTCTTCTTAAGCCTGAAGATTCGGCAAAGAGAGATGTAATTTCCGCCGCGCTTAAAGAAGAGTCTTTCTCCGATCTTGCCAAGCGTTACAGCGCCGATGCGCGCGCATCAGAGGGCGGGGTTTGGAAGGATGTCGATCCTACGGAAGTATTTAAGAGCGCCATTGCCGACGAAATCGCTAAAATGCCGCGAGGTACGATCAGCCGTTGGATTGAACTTGATGGATGGAGCTTCCTTCTTCGCAAAGATGCAGAAACTCCAGGTAGGAAGCTTTCATTTACGGAGGCATATTCCGCCATTGAGAACAATGTGCGCCATCAAGCCTCAGAGAAGGCTTACGCCGCTTGGATTGAGCGCCTGCGCGCAGATACCTACATCAAGATATACTGATAGTATTGAAGGGATAAGAAATGTTGACTTGGATGGATTCTCTTAAGGGGCGCTCGATGTTGCGCCTTGCATCTTTTTCCGACGCTGAGATGCTCAATCTCATTGATCTTTCTGCACAGTTGAAGGCTCGCCGCGCCGCTGGCGTGCGTGGTGATTTGCTCCACAGAAAGAATATCGCGCTTATTTTCGAGAAAAGCTCCACGCGTACTCGCAACTCCACTTTGATTGCAGTTCGTGACGAAGGCGGTAACGGCGAGTATCTCACGCGCCCCGATATACATTTCGGTAAGAAGGAATCTGTCAAAGATACCGCTCGCGTTCTTGGGCGTATTTACGATGGTATTCTCTTCCGTGGCTTCCGCCAGTCCGATTGCGAGGAGCTTGCAGAGTATTCTGGCGTTCCTGTGTGGAATGGTCTTACCGACGATTATCACCCGACTCAGATTTTCGCTGACCTTCTTACGGTTAAGGAGAATTTCGGCTCGCTCAATGCAAATACATGTATCGCTTATGTGGGTGATGGGCGCAACAATGTGGCAAACTCTTTGATGATGGGTTGCGCAAAGTGCGGCGTTCGTTATGTCTGCTGTTGCCCCAAGGAATTGAGGCCTGACGAGGCAGTTCTTGCGGAAGCTGAGGAAGTAGCCAAGCGCAATGGTGTCGATATTCGCGTTTTCGAAGATCCGCGTGAAGGCGTAAAGGGCGCAAATGTCCTTTACACCGATGTGTGGGTTTCGATGGGCGAAGAGGCGAAGACTGCCGAGCGTATTAAGATGCTAATGCCGTATCAGATCAATATGGATCTTATGCGCGCTACTGGCAATATCGACGGAAAGCTTCTCTTCCTTCACTGCTTGCCTGCGTTCCACGATTTCAACACTGAGGTCACAAAAGAAAGCGGCGCGCTTGAGGTTACGGATGAAGTTTTTGAGTCGAAATACTCAAAGGTCTTCGATGAGTCCGAAAACCGCATGCACACGATTAAGGCGTTGCTCGTTTCGGCTCTTTGCGACCGCAAAAGCTTATGAATATCTCATTCCCCGATTGGGATTTGCTGACGGTTGAAAAAGCATCGTCGGAAATCCCTCGTCTTCTTTCTGAAGCCGAAAAAGGTGTTTGTGCAGTAGAGAAATCGAAAGCAAAAAGTTTCGAGGATTTTGTCTGGCGTCTTGATGATGCCGTAAGGCCTCTCTGGGATCTTTGGACTTGCGTCTCCCACATGACTTCTGTCATGAATTCTCCTGAATGGAGAAAAGTCGAAGAGGCATTCCAGCCTCAGATAATTGCGTTCTCACTCCGCGTTGGACAGTCAAAGCTCATTTACGAGCAGATGAAATCTCTCCTTCGCCGAATTCCTGAAAAGGGAGAAGGGACGATAAGAAGGCGAATCCTTCAAAAGTCCATTCAGGGCGCAGAGCGTTCAGGTGTAGCTCTTACAGGAGCGAAGAAGGAACGATTCAATCAGATATCGGCGCGTCTTGCGAAGCTCTCGATGGATTTCGCCAATGCTGTCATAGATGCGACGAAAGATTTCAGCCTTAAAAAAGGCGGCAAGACATATACGATTGACGATGCGAATTATCCTGAGACGATGAAGCATTGTTCAGACCGATCTGTGCGCGAGAGCTTATTTAAGGCGCGGTCGGTTCGTGCGGCAGGAAATTCGCGTAGGATTACTGAGATTTTAGCTTTAAGATCTGAGATCGCGAAGATTCTTGGATATGAGAATTACGCTCAGTATTCTCTTTCTTCAAAGTGTGCTCCGTCGGCGGCTAAAGTCTTTGAGATGATTGACTCTCTCGATAAGGCGACAGTCTCTGCGGCTGAGGACGAGGAGAAAGAGCTTCTTTCGTTTGCATCTTCCTTCCGCGGCATTGCAGGCGATGTTCGCCCGTGGGATCGCGCTTTTCTTGCAGAGCGTCTTAGAGAGCAAAAGTACGCCTATTCCGAGGAAGAGCTCAAGAAGTGCTGCGAGTTTTCGAAAGTCCTTAAGGGCTTATTTAAGATTACGGAGTTCCTCTTTGGCGTAGTTGTGCGCGAGGTGAAAGGGGCGAAGAAGCCTTCTGTCTGGCATAAAGATGTCATGTTCTTTGAGGTTCTCGAAAAGTCAAAGGGAGCTGAAAAGGCAATCGCGCATTTCTATTTCGATCCGTGGGTGCGAAGCTCGCTTAAGCGCGGCGGAGCGTGGATGAATGAGTTTAGGTCGCGTCGTCTTAGGAACGGATCTCTTCGCACTCCTCTTGCGGTAATTTGTACGAATTTCCCGGAGAGAGGGGCGGATGGCAAGTCCTATCTGCCGATGAGAGAGGTGGAGACGCTCTATCACGAATTTGGCCATGCTCTTCAATGTATGCTTTCGCGTGTTGACGAGGAAGGTGCATCAGGGCTTGATCTTGTTGAATGGGACGCAGTGGAAGTTGCAAGTCAGTTCATGGAGAACTGGTGCCTTGATCCGCGCGCGGGGCTTAAGATTCCCTCTCAGCTTAAGGCAAAGGTCTTGGCTGCTAAAAATTTCCGTTCCGCAGCTGCTTGTCGTCGTCAGCTTGCCTTTTCTGCGATGGATATGGTTCTTCATTCTGGTAAGGCAGATGGTAAGTCGCCGGAGGCAGTGAAGAAAGAGGCATTCCGCCGATTTGGCGTGCCGTTTATCAGGGAAGATAAGTTCCTCTGTGCATTTACCCATATTTTTGCAGGCGGATACGCGGCAGGGTATTACGGCTACAAGTGGGCAGAGGTGATGAGTGCCGACTGCTTCGGCGCATTTGAGGAAGCCTCGCTCAATGACGACAAGGCTCTTCAGCGTGTAGGCGCGCGCTATCGCGATACGATCCTTTCTCTTGGCGGTTCTCAGTCGGCGCTTGAGGTGTTTAAGGCCTTTAGAGGGCGCGATCCTGAGATCGATGCCTTGCTTCGCATAAGTGGGCTTGTCAAAGAAAAGTCATCTCCTTCGAAGGAAGACCTTAATCGCATTTCAGCTATTCGCCGCCGTATTGATGCTGTCGATGAGAAAATCGTCTCGTATCTTTGCCGTCGTTTTGCTCTTTCTCAGGAAATGCGCGCTGCAAAGAAAGCGGCTAATGTTGCCGCGGTAGATCCTATTCGTGAGAAGGAAATTATTTCCAAGGTTGCTTCATCAGTTCCTCCAGCCGATCGCGATACAGCATGCTCCGTTTACGAAGCGATCTTGCGTGGCTCAAGGGGTGCGATTGAAGTGGTCGCGAGAGGCGTTTTGTCTCGCCAAGGCAAAGTCCTTCTTTGCAGGGCAAAGGGCGGGCGCAGAACATATCTTCCTGGTGGCCATGTAGATTTCGGCGAAACTGCGTGCGAAGCGCTCGTTCGTGAGATGAAGGAAGAGTGCGCTCTTGATGTTACCGTGGGTGATTTCCTCGGAGTGCTTGAAAGCACCTTTGTGCAAGATGGCAAGAAGCATTGCGAAGTAAATCTCATATACGAAATGTCTTGTGCTTCAGGCGTCGCGCCAGCGAAGGTCGTTTCTGAGGAAGATTGGATTTCGTTTGGCTGGTATTCTCCTTCGGAATTTGCTTCTTCAAAACTTCTTCCCGAAGAAATCCGCCCAATTGCGGCGCGAGGGGGCAAGGAAGTAATTTAATGTTCTCATCTGGGTGCGAGCTTTGTCCGCGGCGATGTGGTAAGAGGCCTGGCTTTTGCGGCGCTGGCACATTGCCGCGCCTTTTCAGGTGGGGCCCGCACTTTGGAGAAGAGCCTCCAATTGCAGGCGAGAAGGGCTCTGGTTGCATTTTCTTTTCGCGCTGCACAATGAAGTGCCTTTATTGCCAGAACTCTCCATGGAGCTGGAAAGGGGAAGGCAAAGATGTTTCAGTAGAGGAGCTTTCTTCAATAATGCGCACTCTTGCGTTGGAAGATAAAGTTGAAAACTGGAATTTTGTCTCTCCTACACCGTATCTCCCTTTCATCAGAGAATCCTACGCATCATTGAAAAAGGAAGGCATTACATTGCCGACTGTGTGGAATTCTTCTGGCTATGAGCGCGTAGAGACGCTTCAGGAGTATTCTGAGCTGTGCGATACTGCTCTGTTTGATCTTCGCTATTCGCGCGAAGAGACCGCCGTCAAAGCCAGCGCGGCGCCTGGATATGTGGAGATGTCGCGCGCTGCCGTCAAATGGGCATGGGAGAATGCTGGGCTTATCGTGCGTATTCTCGTGCTGCCGGGCCATGCAGAGGAGGCTGTTGAAAATCTCAAATGGCTTGCGAAGGAAGTTTCAAACGAAGTGCCTGTCTCCATCATGAGCCAGTATACGCCCGCTTATGCCGCGCTAAAAACGCCTCCTTTTGATAGAAGCGTAACTAAAGAGGAGTATGAAAGTGTGGCAGATGCGGCCTCAGACCTTGGCTTTGAGTGCGGCTGGGTGCAAGGATATGAGTCGTCATCTCCCGATCTTGCTCTTCTAGGCGAAAATATGACGCCAGGGCACGGTGCCGTGGGGCAGGTGTAGACAACTTGTTGGCAACAGGTTATCAGTTGTAGATACGCCGCGCATCGCGCGGTGTGTTCATTTTGTTATAATGCACATTATGAGCGAAATGAAAGTACCACCATCGAATTCCGAGGCAGAGCGCGCAGTTCTCGGATCCATTCTTTTAGACACAACAAGCGGTTCCGGAGACCGCGTGATGGATCTATGCCTTACCTCGAAAATCACACCCGAAAGCTTTTTCGATCCGCGCAACAAAGCTCTTTATGTGACGATGCTCGAGATGAATCGCATGTCGAAGCCTCTCGATCCGTTGACTCTCATTGAAGAGCTGACGAACACAGGCAAGCTCGATACTATCGGCGGCGAGACATACGTCATGGGGCTTATCGATCGCGTTCCTGTTGCCGCGCACGCAGAGCATTACATACGCATTGTCAGAGACAAGCATCTAAGGCGAATGCTTATCGATCGTGCATCAGAGGTTATCGGTAAATGCTACGACGAAGGCAAATTCCCTGATCCACGCGTCGTTCTTGGCGAAGCGGAAAAGTCCTTCCTCGATGTCGGAGGCGACGACTCCGGCACGATGGCATGGGGAGATGCAGTCAATATTGGCTTTAGGCAGATCGACAAGTTGTTTGAAAGCCGCGGCAATGCGCTTGAAGGTCTTTCAACTGGGCTTACGCATCTTGATGAAACGCTTCAGGGTCTTAAGCCTTCTGAAATGATTGTTATTGCCGCGCGTCCTTCCGTGGGAAAAACTTCTTTGGCGATGAATATTGCCGAAAGCTGCGCCCTTGGCATGAGCATGAACAATGTCCCTATTAAGTTCGATGGCGGCAAGCGTCACCCCGTGGGTGTCTTTTCGCTCGAAATGCCTGTCGAGGCGCTCTCGAAGCGTATGATTGCAGGCCGCGCAGGAATTAATATGTGGAGGCTTGCGCGCAATCTCGTTCCGACGAGAGAGAAGCGCGATATGACAAACGCGCTCGTTGCCGCGGCAGGCGAGCTTAAGCAAGCCCCCATTTATGTTGACGATACTGCATCGCTTGATGTGATGGATCTTAGGGCTCGTGCGCGCCGCATGAAAAAGCGCTTTGGCATTGAGCTTATCGTTATCGACTATCTCCAGCTTTGCACATGCCGCGAAGCATCTCGCCAAGGTCGCCAGATAGAAGTGTCTATGATTTCTCAGCAGATCAAGGCGATGGCCAAGGAGTTGAAGATTCCAGTAATTGTTCTCTCGCAGCTTTCGCGTGCAAACGAACAGCGCGGAGACAAATTCGAGAAGCCCAAGCTTTCTGACCTTCGCGATTCTGGCGCTATCGAACAAGATGCAGATGTCGTATTTCTTTTGCGTCGTCCTTCGCGCAACAAGAACGACCCCGAGTCGAACGACGAAACGCTTGCAATTATCGATGTTGCCAAGAACAGAAACGGTGAGACGGGCGAGGTGAGAGTCAACTTCGTTCGCGAGTGCACACGCTTTTTCGATAGGCCCATTCAAGGTTCAAGCGATGCGGAGGCGCAATCGGCAGATGTTCCTGAGAATTTCGGGCCGCAGTACACGCAAGAAGATGTTTTCTCGTGATGTCATATGTAAATACAGCTGTCGCTTCCCGCGATTTTAAGTACTACATTTTCGATTGGGACGATAATATCCTTCACATGCCTACGAAGATTCGCATGGAAAGGCTTGAGAAAGATGGCTCATGGCGTCCTGTCGATCTTTCAACGGCGACATTTGCGCTTGTTCGTTCTGATGGAGTTAATTACCGCCCGCCAGGTGGCGATTGGCAAGAGGCATTCAGGAATTTTGAGGACTCCCCAAAGAGAGACAATTTCCTTGAGGACACTCGTGCCGCGCTCGCGCGTATTGCCGCGGGCGAAAAGCCAGGTCCTAGCTTTAACGCGCTTAGGAAAACTTTGCGAGAAGGGCGTCTTTTTGCAATCGTTACGGCAAGAGGCCACTCTCCCGATGCGCTTAAGCGTGCAGTAAGACTTTTTATCGATTCAGTTCTAACTGATGAGGAAAAAGCCGAGATGATGAGCAACCTTCGCGGCTATCGCCAATGGCTCGATGGAGTGGGTGATGGTGAATTTGGAACTGATGCCGAAGAGCTTGATTACTATCTTTCGATGTGCCGTTACAGCGCTGTAACTTACGAAGGGTTTAAGCGCCGCATGGCGGCAGACCCAATTTATCAGGAAAAACTCGCTGTTGCCAGCACTTCTGCCAAGCCTGAGCTTGCAAAAGAATTTGCTATACGCGATTTTGTCGAGCATGTCTTTCACATGCTTCGCAGGAGCGGAAATCTTGGCAGGGCCGTATCTATTGGCTTTTCCGATGACGACAAAGGAAACGTGAAATCCGTTTCAAGTTACATTCGCAGCGAGCTTTCTAAGCGTTTTGAGGGGATAAAATTCGTTGTCTACGATACTTCCGACAGAAGTTTGTCGAAAGGGCGCAAAGTTTGCGTCTCAGGACAGCTGAACCTTCCTGGGTTTTAACGAGCCATTTTTGGTATAATACGAACATATACTCAATTTCAAGTTGGAGATAAAAAAGATGACACTGTTGCTGGGGACAAATGCGTTTTCACCATTCAGAATGGACGCGATCAAAGATGCTATCGCAAAGGCCGATCCGTCAGCTGGATATATTGATTTCGATGCGAAGTGGGTTTATGCTATCGATGCCGATGAAATCGATAGTTCCGATCTTGAAAGAGCGTCGTCTCTTCTCAATGCAGAAGGCGCTCTCGACGAGGCGGATTTCTTCGTGTTTCCTCGCAAGGGCACGATTTCTCCGTGGAGCTCGAAGGCCACTGATATTTTCCGCAACTGTAGCCTCGGGTCGATTCGCCGCGTAGAAAGAGGCATTAGATATCGTCTTCCCGGTGGTGTGAAGGCAGGCTCGTGGACATCTGTTCTTTTCGATAAGATGACAGAAGGTGTCTACACGGATATCTCCGATCTTTTTGAAGTGGCAGATCCTCGCCCTGGTCGCTCGTACGATGTTCTTACGCGTGGAGTTGCGGCAATCCGCGAAGCAGATGCTGAAATGGGTCTTGCAATCAGCGAGCAGGAAATGAAGTATCTCGCCGAGAGCTTCCGTAAGGCAGGGAGAAATCCTACTGATACGGAGCTTACGATGTTCGGTCAGGTCAACTCCGAACATTGCCGCCACAAGATTTTCGGGGCAGAGTTCATCATCAACGGCAAGAAGATGCCGCACTCGCTTTTCGAGATGATCAAGAATACCCACAAGAAGCGTCCGCAGGGTACTCTTTCGGCATATAAAGACAACTCGTCCGTCATTGAGGGTGTTAAGACAGAGGTCTTCTCTGCCGATCCTTCCGACAACTCTTATTCGTTCGGGCGCGACAATCTCGACCAGCTCATGAAGGTTGAGACGCACAACCACCCGACTGCGATTTCTCCGTATCCTGGGGCCGCAACTGGCGTCGGCGGCGAAATCCGCGACGAATCCGCCACGGGCTGCGGCTCGCGCTCTGTTGCAGGCATCTGCGGATTCATGGTTTCCAACTTGCGTATTCCTGGCTATCCTCAGCCGTGGGAGAGAGAGTTCGCAAGCTTCCCCAAGCGTCTTGCCACACCTCTTGAGATCATGACAGAAGGCCCCATCGGTGGCGCGGCGTTCGGTAACGAATTTGGCCGTCCTCAGCTTTGCGGCTTTTTCCGTACATACGAAGGCGAGGTCGCAGGCGAGCTTCGCGGCTATCACAAGCCCATCATGCTTGCGGGCGGAATGGGCGTTATCCGCCGCAGTCAGGTGGAGAAGAAGTCTGTTGAAGTTGGCTCTCTTATTGTGCAGATCGGTGGCCCTGCGATGCGCATTGGTCTTGGTGGCGGCGCGGCATCTTCCATGATGACAGGCACCAACGCAGAAGCACTCGATTTCAACTCGGTTCAGCGCGGCAACGCAGAAATGCAGCGTCGTGCACAGGGCGTCATCGAAGCGTGTACGCATCTTGGCAAGGCCAATCCGATTCTTTCGATTCACGATATCGGAGCCGGTGGTCTTTCCAATGGCTGCCCCGAGCTCGTCGAAGCCACTGGCGGCGTCTTTAAGCTCCGCGAGATCCACAACGAAGAGCGCTCGATGAACCCGATGGAAATCTGGTGCTGCGAAGCGCAGGAGCGTTATGTTCTTGCTCTCAAGCCGGAAGCGAAGGGCTTCTTCGAGGCTCTTTGCGCTCGCGAGCGTTGCCCCGTTGCATTTATCGGCGTTGCCACGGGCGATGGAAGGCTTGTTCTCGAAGACGAACACTTCGGCGACAATCCGATTGACATGGATATCAAAGTCCTTCTCGGCAAGCCTCCGCGCATGGTGCGCCGTGTGCGCCGCGCCGCGAAGAAGACGAAAGATGCAACCTTTGAAGGCGTAAAGCCCATCGATGCTCTTACTCGCGTCTTGCATTTGCCGGCCGTTGCCGACAAGACGTTCCTTGTTACGATTACCGACCGCTCGGTTACAGGCCTTGTTGCTCGCGATCAGATGGTTGGCAAGTTCCAGCTTCCCGCGGCAGACTGCGCCGTTTCGGCGATGGGCTACAAGACATTCGCAGGTCAGGCGATGTCTACTGGCGAGCGTTCGCCTGTGGCGTTGCTCAATGCTCCTGCGTCGGGCCGCATGGCTATCACGGAGGCAATTACGAACCTCGCCGCCGCGTATGTTGGCGACATCTCGCAGATTCGTCTTTCTGCCAACTGGATGGCTCCTTGCGGTGATAAGGGCGAGGACGCAAATCTTTACGATACTGTCGAAGAAGTCGGCTTGAAGTTCTGCCCGAAACTTGGAGTTTCCATTCCTGTCGGTAAGGACTCTTGCTCGATGCATACAGTTTGGAACGATCCTGACGGCACAGAGCGCAAGCAGGTCGCGCCTCTCTCGCTCGTCGTTTCGGCGTTCGCTCCTGTCAAAGATGTGCGCCTTACGCTCACGCCTGATTTCAAGCCTGATGTAAATGGCGAGGTTTCTTATCTCGTTTATGTCGATCTTTCGCCCAAGGGCGCGTCTCCTCTTGGTGCTACGGCTCTTGCGCAGGTCTATGGCCAGCTCGGCTCTTCGCACGCTGATGCCGATGCATCTTCCCTCAAGCGTTTCTTCAACGCAATGCAGGAGATCGTCAAGGGCTCGCTCGCTATGGCGTATCACGACCGCTCCGATGGTGGTCTTGCTGTGACGCTCGCAGAAATGGCGATAACTGGTGGACGCGGGTGCATTGCAACTCTCGCCGATGGTGATGCTCTTGAAACACTTTTCACCGAACAGCCTGGTGCAGTTCTGCAGGTTTCCGAGAAGAAGCTTGCGAAGGTCATGGAAATCTTCCGCGCCGCTCGCGTCAAGGCTTCCAATATCGGCATTGTTTCGCGCAGCTCACGTGCATTCAAGGTTTATGTCGGTTCGCGTCTCGCGCTCGATACGGATATTACTTATCTCAGGCGTTGCTGGTCGGAGACGACTTACCGCATGCAGGCTCTTCGCGACAATCCTGTCTGCGCAAGAGAAGAGTACGACAACGGCCTTTCGGAGAACGATCCTGGTTTGAATTATTCTCTTACCTACGATCCAGATGAAGTGCCAGTCAAGCCTTCTGCAGAAAACCGCCCGAAGATGGCGATTCTCCGCGAGCAGGGCGTCAACGGTCATATCGAAATGGCCGCGGCATTCTCTCTCGCAGGCTTCGACTGCGTCGATGTGCACATGTCCGATCTTATTTTCGGCAAGAAGGATTTGTCTGAGTTCAAGGGGCTCGTCGCTTGCGGCGGCTTCAGCTATGGCGATGTTCTCGGAGCTGGTTCTGGTTGGGCGAGGTCGATTCTCTACAATGATTCGCTCAGAGAGATGTTCCGCAAGTTCTTCCACCGTCCCGATACATTCTCGTTCGGCGTGTGTAATGGTTGCCAGATGCTTTCTCAGCTTAAGGAAATCATTCCTGGAGCCGATCATTGGCCGTCGTTCGTCAAGAATGTCTCCGAGCAGTTCGAGGCGCGTCTTGCGATGGTCGAGATCGAAGAGTCTCCGTCCATTCTCTTGAAGGGCATGGCAGGTTCTCGCATTCCCGTTCCTGTGGCACACGGTGAAGGTCGCGTTTGGACAGATGGTTTCGAGCCGTCCATCAGCGCCGCTCATTATGTCGATGGTTTCGGCGCGGCGACAACCCGCTATCCGTGGAATCCCAACGGATCTATCGCAGGTCAGACGGCGTTCACATCTAAGGATGGTCGTGCGACGATCATGATGCCGCACCCGGAGCGCGCATTCCGTGCATGTCAGCTCAGCTACAATGATGGCTCGTTCAAGAAGGACGGCCCGTGGATGCGCTTGTTCAGGAATGCGTATGCGTTCGCGGTAAAAGCATGAAGAATTCGTCGACAGCGTTCAAGGCGGTGATTCTCGCCGGCGGAAGCGGCGAGCGCTTTTGGCCGCTGTCGACAGAAGAGAATCCTAAGCAGTTCTTGCGCGTTTTTGGAGGCGAAAGCCTTATTCGCCAATGCGCACAGAGGCTTAAGAGCGTTGCAGGCGAGAAGGAAGTCTTTGTAGTTACGTCAAAGCGCCTCGTCGCGGCAACGCGCTCTGAATTGCCGGAGTTGCCGTTAACCAATATTGTTGGCGAGCCGATGCGCCGCGATACAGCAGCGGCTGTGGCGCTTGGTGTTTCGCTTGTCGCTCCTGGAGAGGAAAGCGCATCTTCCGATCCCGTAATTGGGTTCTTCTCGAGCGATCAGATGGTGCTCAATCCTGCTAAGTTTATCAAGACTCTAAAAAAGGCGATTTCAACTGCGCGGCGCTCCGAGGCTGTAGTTACCATTGGCATTAAGCCTACATTCCCATCTCCGGCATTCGGCTACATCAATCCAAGTAATGGAGCGTTCGTAGAGAAGCCCTCGTCTAAAAAGGCGGCCAATTACTTGAAGAAGGGCTATCTTTGGAATGCTGGCATGTTCATTGCGCGCGCATCGGTGTTTAAGCGTGCCTTTGCTCAATTTGCACCAGAGCTTTATCCGCTTTCGATCAAGCCTTTTTCTCCTGCGGCACGCAAACGCTTTTACGAGAAGTTGCCTAAAATTTCTTTTGACTATGCAGTCATGGAAAAGTATGGCAATGTCAAAGTTGTTAAAGGCGATTTTGGCTGGGACGATGTAGGAAGCTACGGCGCCTTCGATAAGTATTTCCCTCACGATGCTATGGGGAATGTGCGAGAAGGGCCGTGCACAGTTGTTGAATCAGAAGGAAACATCTGTGTTGCGCGCTCTGCAAGGATATCACTTCTTGGAGTTAAGAATCTCGTGGTTGTGACAACGCCCAATGCAGTGCTTGTCGCCGACAAGTCGCGCGTTTCCGAGATGAAGAAGTTAGTTGGTTCGATGAAATGAAAACATCTTCCATCGAACAGACTCAAGAAAAAAGCACAACTTGCAGGAAGTACAAAGCTATCCTTGCGTACGATGGCACATCTTTTTCAGGCTGGCAGTATCAAGACAATGCGCTAGGAATCCAGCAAGTTGTCGAAGAGGTGCTTGCCGATCTTGAGCTTTCCCCTGTGCGTGTTTTTGGCTCTTCAAGAACAGATGCTGGCGTTCATGCCCGTGGGTTTGTTTGCCACTTCCATCTTTCCAAGCCAATTCCTCCGCATAATTTGTCAAGAGCCATGAATTCGCGCCTTCCTCCTTCTGTGAGAGTGATGAAGGCCTCTTATGTGCCTGAGAGTTTTGATGCGCGTTTGAGTGCGAAGGGCAAGGAATATCGCTATCATGTTTATCAGGCCGGTATTCTTCCGCCTCACATGGCGCCGTATTGGACATTCTGCCATCGTCCGCTCGATCTTGAGGCGATGCGCAAGGCTGCCTCCTACTTTATCGGCCGTCACGATTTCGTTTCTTTCGCCGCCAATCCTAACCGCGAGCTTGAGACTACGGTGCGCAATATTTTCAGTTTTGAGGTCAAAAAATCTGGCCCCAGATACACTTTTATAGTTAAGGGCGACGGCTTTCTCTACAAGCAAGTTCGCTCTATGGCAGGGTTTCTCCTTTCGGTAGGCAAGGGGAATGAAAAGCCCGAGGCTGTTAAGGAGCTTCTTTCCTCCGCAACTCCTCGCACTGCCCGCGTTGAGACGGCTCCTTCGCGTGGGCTTAGTCTTTGGAAGGTTTTTTATAAAGCCAATAGTTTTAAAAAAGGAGGCAAGTAATGACTGATCTATCTGTACTGATTGGAAAGTTCAATGTCAAAGGCAGGCTTGTCGCACTCCAGCCGTTTGGCGCAGGGAATATTAACGACACATACCTTGCGATCTATCGCAATACATTTACAGAGTCGCAGCTTATTCTCCAGCGCGTCAATCGCAAGGTGTTTCCTGTTCCACAGATGATCATGGCGAATATGCACGAGATAACGCGCCATTGTCACGAAAAGCTTAAAGCCGATGCTGCGGCAGGGCGCGATGATCGCGTTTGGCAGATGCCGCGCATTGTAAAGGCAAAGGATTCGCGCGATTATGTGCTGGACGAGGCGGGCGATGTGTGGCGCGTTATTACGCGCATTATGTCGGCCCATGCGTTTGATGTAGCGCAAGGGCCTGAGCACGCGCTTGAATGTGGTGCCGCGCTTGGGCATTTCCATTATCTTATTTCCGACATGGATCCGCATAGCATTTCAGATCCTCTGCCGGGTTTCCATGTTACATCATCGTATCTTAAAGCTTACGACGAAACTCTTACCACTGATTATGCCAAAGAGCTTCTTTCTTCGTCGATGGAAGCGCGTCGTCTTGCCGCGTTTATCGAAGAGAGGAGGAACCTTGCAACATGTCTTGAAGATGCACTTGGCAGGGGTGAGCTTAAAAAGCGAATGTTCCATGGAGACCCTAAGGTAAACAATATTATGATCGACGATATCACAGGCAAAGGCACTGCGATGATCGATCTTGATACTGTCTCGCCGGGTCTTGTTCACATGGATTTTGGCGATGCTCTGCGTTCCATTTGCAACCCTGCGGGCGAAGAGGAGACTGCGCTTTCAAAGGTTGTCTTTGATGAAGACCTTGCAACTGCCTTCTGCAAGGGGTATATGCGCGAGGCTGGGGCGTTTCTTACCGATTCGGATAGGGAATACTTCTACGATTCCATCAGGCTTTTGCCGTTTGAATTGGGGCTTAGGTTCTTTAGCGACTATCTTTCTGGTGATGTGTATTTCAAGACAAAAGTTCCCGGCCAAAACCTTAATCGCGCGCGTGTGCAGTTTAGGTTGTGCGAATCTGTCGAGGCTCGCGAGCGTTCGATTCGCGGCATGCTTGCACGTCTGTGATGAAAATTTTTAGGATATAACAAACAACTAAGGAGACTTTATGAAAAAACTGCTATTTGTGCTCGCTCTTGCGCTCTCGCATGTTGCTATGGCCAATGAGATTGCAAAGTTTGATTCTCGCATGGCTGCAGAGAATGCAGTTATTACCAATGGTATTAAATGGATAAATGCAATCCATCTTCCCATTGAGGGCAAGGCATTCAAGAATACGAAGGCGTATTTCCACCGCCTTCCTTCGACGCTTACGACGAATGTAAATGCAGGCGTTAGGTCTTTGCAGTCTCATACGACAGGAATGTTGCTGCGCTTTAAGACGGACTCCAGCAAAATTTCCATCAAGTGGACGCTTTCCAGTCCCAATCTTGCAATGCATCACATGCCTTCCACAGGCGTTAGCGGCGTTGATATTTACAAGGTAGGTGCTGATGGAAAGTACAGCTATGTGAGAACTGGTATTCCGAGGCATCCTAGAGCGCCCAATCAGACGCAAGTTAGTTGGAATAGCGAAGACACATGCATCGTGTATTTGCCTCTTTATAACGGCGTAAAGGAGATGTTCATTGGCATCGATGAGAAGGCGTCGATATTTGCGCCTCAGCCGCACACATCTAAGGTTGCAAAACCTGTTGTCTTCTACGGCACTTCCATCACGCATGGCGGGTGTGCATCACGCCCTGGCCTTTCGTTCGTCAATATCATTGGGCGCGATCTTGATTTGCATGTTATCAATCTTGGTTTCTCGGGCTCAGGCAAGATGGAGATGGAAATGAGCGAGCATCTTGCCGCGATTGATGCAAGCTGCTATGTGCTTGATTGCCTCTGGAACATGGGCAATTCTATGGTAAAGGCTAATTACGAGCCGTTCATTCGCAATCTACGCGCCAAGCGTCCCGATGTGCCGATTGTTATGGCAGGGCAGTGCGATGTTTATTATAGGCCTGGTGGAGTTTTCCGTTTTGCCGCGAACGAGAAGCTTACGAAAGATCTTTACGAGAAGCTTATTGCTGAGGGTTGGAAGAATCTTTCCTATCTTCCGTATGATGGCCAGTTCTCGTGCAATGGCGAGGGAACTGTTGATGGGTGCCACCCCAATGATCTTGGCATGATGGAAATGTCGAAGGCATACGGCAACGCTGTAAAGAAGGCGCTCGGTCTTTAATGAAAGATTCAAGAGAAGAGTGGTATGATCCAGTTCGCCGCGTGTCGGTGACTGTGGTTGATGTTACGACTGCCGCGGCGACTCTCGCTTCTGGGCATTTGTCTGGGCCGACAGCTTCGCGTTTTCTCGCGGAGGGGCTTGCGGCAGTTGCGCTTATTGGCGCAGAGACATCGGAGAAAGACGAAGTTGTCTCGATTCAGATGAAGTGCGATGGCCCGCTTGGAGGGCTAAATGTCGAATGTTCAGAGGGCGGCCTTTTGCGCGGATACACCGAGAAGAAGGTGCTTGATGAGTTCGATGGGCTTGGGAAGATTGATGCTGCAAAGGTGCTTGGGCGATGTCGTTATCAGGTGACGCGCTCTGTTCCTGGGCGTATAATTTCGCAAGGTGTTTCTGCTTCGCTTGACGGTTATCTTGCAGGCTCGCTTCAGCGTCGCGCGGCGCTTAGTGTTTATGCTGAAGTCGAGGAAGATGGAAGGGTAGTCGCGGCGAAAGGCGTGATGGTTGAGGATATGCCAGATGCAGAAGGTGATTTGGTGAGTGTGCGCCTTGCGGAGATTAAGTCGATTGCAGTTTCATCTCGCCGTATTCTTGATGGTCTTGGCTTGAAGAATGCAGAGTTGAAGAAGACTTCTCCTCTTTCGTTTGGTTGCCGTTGTTCGCGCGAACGGATAGAGGCGGTCTTGGCGGCTTTGCCTGAGGAAGAGCGTCGTTCGTTGCCGCCAGATGCGACGATTGTATGTCATATGTGCGGGCGCACTTTTGTTGTTGGCCCGCAGGCGGTGAGAGAATGAATTAATAATTAATAATGATTAATGATTAATGGCGGAATGTTAACCATTCCCGCCTTCGACTCCCGACTTGGACTTCGACTTCACCTTCGACTTCTTCTTCCTTAAAACGGCGTTGCACCTACGTTCAGTTTTTGATACAATACAAGCGTTTTCTTGATGGAGATACGAGCGCATAAAAACGCGAAGTAGATTCATTATGAAGATGCTATAGTTTGGGAACTGATTGCTTTAAGCGCGGCAAAACCGCCAAAAGTTTTCCACCCCCAATCGCTTAATTTAATTTGCAACGCTGCAAAGTAAT
>JAGBWQ010000139.1 GCA_017629735.1 Kiritimatiellia bacterium | reverse complement strand
TCTTGGCCTTCTCCTGAATGAGAGGCATGCGCGTCTGGCCACCAACGAGAACGACTTCGTCGACCGAAGAAAGCTCTGCGTCGGACATGCACTTGCGGCACGGCTCGGAGGTGCGGTTGACGAGATCCATCGTCAGAGTCTCGAGCTTCTGCTTGGTAAGGGAAGCCTGGAGGTGCTTCGGACCCGTTGCGTCGGCAGTGATGAACGGCAAGTTGATGTCGTACGAACCTGCGGACGAAAGAGCGCACTTGGCCTTCTCTGCCTCTTCTTTAAGACGCTGGAGAGCCATCATGTCGTTGCCAAGATCAATGCCCTGCTCGGCCTTGAAATCGGAGATCATCCACTTCATGATTGCCTGGTCGAGATCGTCACCACCGAGGTGCGTATCGCCATTGGTGGCCTTCACCTCGAAAACGCCATCGCCGATGTCGAGAACGGAGATATCGAATGTACCGCCACCGAAGTCATAAACAGCAATCTTCTCGTTCTTCTTCTTATCGAGGCCGTACGCGAGCGATGCCGCGGTAGGCTCGTTGACGATGCGCTTAACTTCAAGGCCTGCGATCTTGCCGGCGTCCTTCGTCGCCTGACGCTGCTGGTCGTTGAAGTACGCAGGAACAGTGATGACTGCCTCAGTGATCTTCTCGCCGAGAAACGCCTCTGCGTCCTCTTTGAGCTTCCTGAGAATCATCGCGGAAATTTCCTGCGCCGTGTAGACCTTGCCGTCCACTTCAACTGCCGCGTCGCCGTTGGGAGCTTCCACAACCTTGTAGGGCATCATCTTGATTTCGTCGGTCATTTCGCTGAAACGACGGCCGATGAAACGCTTGATTGAATAAATCGTGGATTTCGGATTCGTCACAGCCTGACGCTTTGCAGCCTGGCCGACGAGAATCTCGCCGTTCTTAGAAAACGCAACGATCGACGGCGTTGTGCGAGCACCTTCCTTATTGGGGATAACCGTAGCCTCGCCACCTTCCATAACAGCCATGCAGCTGTTGGTTGTTCCCAAGTCAATTCCTAATACTTTAGCCATTTTCTCTTCTCTTCTTTCTACGCCCACCATGGGCGTCGCCCTTTTATAAGCAATGAGCGTGCCAAAACAGAAGAAAAATAATGCGCGCGAGAATTAAATTTTTTGATGATTGCGCTTAATTAAATATTTTTAAGCACATTCGTGCAATTAACGCGTAAAAAATTTTATTTTTTATTTTTACGCGCCTTCGTGCCAAATGCGCAAGTGTGACATTTTGTCGCGACAGAATGTCACACTTGAGGGACAGCTGGCACATGGCCAAGCGATCCGCCGCGCGGATTGTAAAACGATCCAGAAGATCTGCAACCGCGCAAATCATACGGAAGCTTTTCAAGCTCCATAAGAACTGTATCGAAATTCTGAAGTCTGCGCGATCTATCCTTTACGCACATGCGGCGTATGAGAACGGCAACTTCAGACGGCACATCGGGGGCGATATCACGCACATCAGGAACTGGATTGTCGTCCATAATCTGGCGCAACACCTGAGCGATGTTCGACCCAATAAAAGGACAGCGCCCTGTAACCATCTCAAAGAAAACAACTCCAAGAGAATAGATATCGGCTCGAATATCTACATCTGATGCGTCGGCAACTTGCTCGGGCGCGATGTAAATGGGCGTGCCAAACGCCGCGCCAGAAAGCGTCACGAGAGAGTCTTCAATACGCATCGCCTTTGCAACGCCAAGGTCTACGAGTTTAACTGTTCCGTCGGGCTGAAGGATTATGTTCTCGGGCTTAATGTCGCGATGAACGACACCAAAGCGCTGAAGGACTGCGAGCGCGTCGGAAAGCTGCGTTACAATTCGAACTGCACGATCGATGGCAATTCTCCCTGTTACACCCATCGCCACGCGAAGATTGCCGCCGGGAACATAATCCATTACCATATAATTTACGCGAAGCTCTTCGTCGTAACCACAGTCGTGCACAGTGACGAGACTGCGATGGCGAACCTTCGTGCCAATCTTCGCCTCGCGAGAAAACCTTCTTACACTTTCGCTGTCAGATGCGGAAATTTCAGGATAAAGAATCTTCAAAGCAAAGAGCGAATCAAGACGCTCCTGCTTTACGAGATACACCTCGCCAATTGCCCCCTTGCCTATGAGGCGCACAACGCGATAGCCACAAAAAAAGCTGCCCGGCACGAGCATATCTGCTCGCACCACATCTGCACCGCCCGTCATTATTCAACCTCCTTCAAAGCCCAATCAATCAACGAAACCAACGAATGTGGCGAACGCACACGCTCTTCTGCATTAGGAGCGCACATCATGCGAACAATATTCGCAATCGACTCCGAAACATCTGGACGAAAATCTCTAATATCTGGCACTTCGCCTGCAACGCTTCGAGCGACAAGCCTTATCATGTCAGATCCGCTGAACGGACGACGCCCAGCAAGCATCTCGAAAAACACAACGCCGAGCGAGTAGATGTCGGCACGAATATCAACGGCTTCAGAATCGAGCATCTGCTCGGGAGCCATGTATGCGGGCGTGCCCATCATACGCGCGTCTGAGCGGCAAAATGCCCCGCTCTGCCCATTGGAACGCACAATTCCAAGATCAGAGAGTTTTGCCACGCCACCATCAGCAAAAAGGATATTCCCTGGCTTTATGTCGCGATGAACCATTCCGCGCGAAGACAATTCGTCGAGAAGAGATGCGATGGAGCGAACGACAGAAGCTGCTTGTTGAACAGGCAACCTCTTCTCCTTCTTGAGCTTATCTGCAAGCGTTCCTCCAGAGGCATACTCCATAAGAATATAACAAAGCTCCGTTTCTGGATCTTCGCCTACATCGTAGACACGCACAAGATTAGGGTGGCGAATCTCCATTGCCGAGACGGCCTCGCGCATAAACATTGAGCGATGCGCGTGATCGCGAGCAAGATCGCGAGAGAGAATTTTTGCCGCGCACCTTCTATCTCTGCCTGGGATTTCAAGAAGCCACACCGAACCTGTCGACCCTTTCCCCAAAAGGCGCACAACTTTATAATCGCCGAACGATCCGCCTGGTCTTAGCGATGTCATCTCGCTCTCCCATTGCGAAGCAAGGGCAAAAGAACATTGCCGGAAAACTGCGCAATCTCCATTTCGTAACCGATTCCCGAAGGAAGCACCTTTTTCAGTTTCTCAAGCATATCAGCGATATGCTCGGCATAAATCTGCGCTCTAATGCGAGGCTCTGCATCTACATCATCGTAAAATAGGGTGACATTAAGCCCAAGCGCCTTGGCGTACGCCGCCACATCGCCGTACACTAAATTGGCATCGGCAGAACCTTCCAAACGGCATACTTTAGACTGAGAAACACCCATTCTCTGAGCAACTTGCTTCTGCGAAAGGCCAAGACGCTCTCTTTCATATACAAGCGAACGGGCTGTTTTTCTCAATTCATCAGGTATTTGTTCCATAAATCCCCCTAAATTGATGCATATTATAGCAAAAATATTCCAAATCCGCAATGCCAAGCGAAAAAGTATGCAAAAACTGCATAAATTTTTCTAATTATAGATTAGAGGGAAGAAACTGAAAAAGCTAGATAACCGCGCTTTTTCATGCGTTCTGCGATAAAAATAGCTTCTTCTGAGGATGAAACAAGCGCAAAAACCGTAGAGCCGGAACCTGTCATGGAAGCGGCAAGGACATTTTCGCTTTTAAGCGCCTCTAAAGCCTCTCCAATCTCAGAATGAAGAGATACTGCCGCGTTTTTAAGATCGTTTGAAATAACAGAGGCAAGAAGATTAATATCTCGTGTTAAAAGCGCCTTTTCTGCGATTTCTGTTACATTCAAAGAATGGCTTGATGGAGTCCAGCGAGAGAAAATTTCTTTTGTGGAGGAATGGACGCGAGGATTTACGAGAACGAAATTAAGCTTGATAGGAGAAATTGGCCGCACGCGCTCGCCGCGCCCTTCCATAATAACTGGAGAAGAATGCGCGTTTGCTAAAACTAATGCAGGCACATCAGAGCCAACTTCGGCTCCTTTTTCAGACAGCGATTCTACATCGTAGCCAAGGCCGTACATGCGATTAAGCGCAAGAAGGACTGCTGCCGCATCGGCACTGCCGCCGCCCAGGCCTCCACCTGCTGGAATATTTTTTTCGACATGTATCGCACACCCAACGCCAAGCGCGGCGGCTGAGCGATGGCATAGATCGTCGTCGTATCCAGTATCGGAGGAAGCAAATGAAGAACTCTCCAACACAAGGGTGTCGGAGAGTGTTATTGGGCAAACGACAGACCGAAGATCGTGATATCCGTCAGGCCGCTTGCCGAGAACTTCAAGCGTCAAATTGATCTTGGCATACGCCTCAACCGTCAACGCTTAAGCCCTTTAAGATCGCGTATTGCAGAATCAACAGCATCAAAGAGCTGCGCGAGATTCTTCAAAGGAACTGTCGCAAACGCGAGACGGATAAGACCAGAGAGCACGATCGTGCCAGTGGAATAACCTTCAATCAAACGCTTGCGAACTGCCTCTGCTTCAACGCCGATCGGCTTAACGCACATGAAGTAGCCCGAGTTGAAAGGCATCACTTCAAACGACTCTGCGTACTTGGCATTCTTCTTGAGAATACGGCGAATCTCCTGATAGCGCGATTTAAGAACGGCATACTTCGCCTTCTTCTGCGCGGCATAGCCCTTATCGGCAAAAGCCTCGATCGAAAGCTGCTGGCCGATTGATGTGATATTGGAGACAGCACTTCTCACATTGCCTGCGGCCTTTGCCTCGAGCGCCTTGAGCTGCGCATCGGTTGCACCCTTAAACGCGAAAGAGATAAAGCCAACGCGAAGGCCCCAGACATAATCTTCCTTCGTCGTGCCGTCGAGCTTGACCGCAAGAACATCGGGCGAGAGCGTTGCGAACTCGGCAAAGAGCGACTCTTCGTGAACGCCCTTCTCGTAAACGAGCCCGAAATAAGCATCGTCGAGAACAACAACAATCTTCTTGCCTGCCTTTGCAGCAGCCTTAACTGCCGCGACAATCTTTACAGCGTCCTCAATCGTTGCCGTATAACCAGTGGGATTATTCGGGAAGTTGAGAATGAGAAGTTTCTTCTCGCCTGGCGCCATAAGAGCTGTTTTAAGCGCGGCAGCATCAAAAGCTCCATTACGGAAAGTATTGAATGTGCGCATCTTGCAGCCGACAGCCTCGGTGAAGATAAGCTCGTAGTTATCCCAAAAGAGATCTGGTACAACAAGCTCGTCCTTTGTGTCGGCGAAAAGCTCCGCCACAACCCTAAGACCGTGCGTAAGAGCATTTGTGACAACAGGATCGGAGAATTTAACATTCTTCAAAGACGGATTTTTCTTTAACTCCATCTCCTTCCAGATTTTACGAAGCGCGGGCTGACCAAAGGAACCTGCATAAAGGAATGCCTTTGTATCGAGGTTGACACCCTTGCGGAAGCAATCGAGAACGAGAGGCGAACCATCTTCTTCAAACGCCATGCCGATAGTTGCGTTCACCTTGCACGATTTAGCTTCGGCGCTCTGACCAAGAATGCCGCCGTAAGGGAAATACATACGCTTGCCGCGCGATGAAAGAAACGCAGCAGCATTGCCAAGCGTCGTATTAAGTTCCTTTGCCTGTTTATTCATATTCTTCTTTCTTTTTAAAAAGATCCCACATTGCCGTAGCGCTGAACCTCCGGAACCCGTCGTCCAAATTAGGAGCTTACGCCCCTTTTCATTTCGTCGGTCGAAGAAATGTCAGCTGAATCCGCGTGCAACACAGGACCCACGTAGCAGAAATTCTTACCCCTCTCTGACTTCCACGCCTTCCATCGCCTTAAGAGCATCGACTACTCTCTTGAACGTGCGCCCAACTTCCTCGTCGGTGAGAGTCTTCTCTGCCGAAAGGAACTCGAGCGAATAAGCGCGGGAGTTTTTGAATACATCAAATAGATCGATCCTCACCAGCTCCTTGCCGCCGTTGCGACGAATCACATCGACTATCGCGGCATTGGAAACGCCCTCGCCGACGGTGACGGCGATATCGCGCTTAACCGACGGGAACTGAGCGACTGGAGAAACCCTGCCCGTAGCATCAGTGCGCTTAAGAAGCACATCGAGCGAAATCTCAGCCAATGCCATCTGCGTCGTAAGACGGAACGGGTGACGAAGCTTAGCAGAAACGACACCAAGCACACCGACAACACGGCCGTTGATCTTGATATCGAGAGCCGCGGCGAATGCCGGGTGATTAGCTGCGATAAACTCGAGCTTGCCAGCATGGAGACGTTGGACGAGCTCTTCGACCGCGCCCTTCATCCAAAGAGCAGCCTCTTCTTCTGGAAGTGCCGCGCGGCGGCGCAGAGCCTCGCGCCTGACAGGACCAGAGAAGCCAAGGCAGATCGAGCGCTTTTCGACGGGATTGCCTTCCTCCGACGAGAAGACCTTGCCGATTTCATAAAGCATAGCCATCTCTTCATGGGAAGAATTGCGCCCTAAAGTCGCGTACATCTGCGGCAAAAGCGAATTGCGCATCACACCGAACTCTGCGGAAACCGGATCGGGGATTGCAAGGCGCGTGGCCTTGTTCGCATCGCTCGAATCGAAATCGTCGAGCTCCTTCGCAGAAAGGAAGGAGTAATGCATCGCCTCGGAGAAGCCCAAGCCCTCGCACACTTCACACACACGCTTCGTCGCACGGAAAGGCGCGTCGGAGAGCGCAGAAACGGAAGGAGCAGACGGCATCGTGTCGGGAATATTTTCAAGCCCATGGAGACGAGCAATCTCTTCGACGAGATCTGCTTCGAGCGAAATATCCCACCTCCAAGAAGGAACTGCAAAGACGGCCTGCTCGGAATCCTTCGATATGCAGCGAAGAGCGAGCGACTCGAGCGACGAAATCATCTCGGAATCGGAAATATCGATACCGATCAATTTGCGTGCACGCGAGAAATTGAGAGCGACTGGCTCGTTGCAAGAATAATCGACTCCTTCAAGAGCACCCTCGACATTCGCAGGCCCTGGCCTTGAACGATTGTCGACATCAATTGCGCCGCGCGCAATCTTCGCCTTGCCATATTTCTGGAAGAGATGTGCTGCGCGCTTTGAAGCCTTGTCGGCAGCATCTTTATCGACGCCGCGAATAAAGCGCACCGACGCTTCGCTCGAAAGACCAAGCGCTGAAGAAGCGTATTTTGTAGACGCAGGATCAAAGAGCGCCGACTCGAGCATTACGGTGCGCGTGCCCTGCGCAACGCCAGAATCTTCGCCACCCATAATGCCTGCAACCGCCCCTGGGCGATCGGCATCGCAAATGACGAGCATTGAAGAATCGAGCTTGCGAACTTCGCCATCGAGAGTGCGAATCTCTTCGCCATCGCGCGCATCGCGAACTACAACAGTGCGATCTTTAAGGCGCGTATGATCGAATGCGTGCATGGGCTGACCGAACTCGAGCATCACATAATTTGTGATGTCGACTGCAAGATCAAGCGAGCGCACTCCGCAAAGCTCAAGCCTCTTGGCCATGAAATCGGGAGACTTAGCTTCAACATCCATGTCGGTGACGACGCGCGCCACATAGCGAGGGCTCTTTTCGGTGTTTTCGACAACGACCTTGACCTCGTCTTCGACTGGAGTTTCGCACTCCTCAAAATCGATAGCAGGCTCTTTGACTGGGCGGCCGAGAATTGCGCCAAACTCGCGCGCAAGACCAATAACGCCAAGCGCATCAGGGCGATTCCAAGTGACTTCAATTTCGAAGACAACTTCAGGCTTTTCTATGCCCGCCAAGTCGCGTACGAGAGTGCCGTTGGGAGTTTCGAGAGGATACTCGATAATTCCGTCGCGACCTTCGCCGATAAGAAGCTCGTTCTCAGAGCAACACATTCCGAACGACTCAACGCCGCGCAGTTTGCTCTTCTTAATCTTCTCAGGCTTTCCATCCTTGCCGATAAAGCCAGGAATAGGCGAACCGATTTTAGCAAACGCAGTCTTTATGCCAAGGCGCATATTCGGAGCGCCGCAGACCACCTGATACGATTCAGTCCCGTCTGTAACAGTACAGACATGGAGATGATCGGACGAGGGGTGTGCCTCGCAGGAAGTTACTTCCGCCACGACAATCGTATCGGCAAGTGCTTCGCCGCCGACAGTCTCGATGGACTCTACCTGCAAACCTGCGCGAGTGAGCTTTTCAGCAAGCTCCTCGGGCGCAATATCATCGACCTTGACGAATTCGTTAAGCCAGCTCAGTGGGAGTTTCATCTTTTTCTACCTTTTCATTCACTATTTCCGCTGCACTCTCAGCCTCAGCCTGAGCAGCTGGTTTTTTGCGCTTTTTCCACTGCGGCCCGTACTTGGGGAATTTCTCCACCACCGAATACACACCGTTTGTGAACGCCACCACATGGCCAGTCGAAGCAAGCCACGAGACATGCTTTTCAAAATCGCCCTCTTGCGGGAACTCAGTCTTATCGCAGCAAGGGTTCTCCGAGATAAACTTCCATGCGGAGGCAAGCTCTGCAATAGCATGCTCAGCATCGAAAGGCTTAAGCTCTGTGCCGACGACAAACTCGGGACCGCGAGAATCGTTGGCCCTGAAGAAATTCATCTTCCTGTGATGGAATGCGCCGCGCAGAGCGAAGCACATTGCGTATGGAGCGCGGCGCTCTGCCTCGAGGGCGGAAGCGGCCGCCATCTTGAGCGGAGCGGAAGGAGACTTCATCGCCTCCTGCGCAGTTATCATCAAATTCTTCGGCTTTGAGATAAGAGACGGAAGAACAGTTGTTCTGAACTCCGCTTCTGCCGCGTCGCGCGTAAGGCGCGCAGCCCCTTCTACATCGGCCTGACCCTTGGCGAAGAAGAAAGTCTTCTTCGTTGCACCAGCGCGCCACTGCTCGATGACATCATTGTCGCGAACCATCTCGATATGCGAGCGATATTCCTGCTCCGACATTTCGGGATATTTCGTTCTAATCATCTCGCGCACAGTCGAGTTGAACTCGTGAATGTTCGGTGGCCCTAAAAGAACGCCGGAAAGACCACACTTTGCGACACAATTGAAATTGCCCTTCGGAGGCTCGACTTCGACTTCCTTCGAATCGTAATAATCCGCAAGGTGCGCCGAGACTGCGTGCTCTACAACATCTTCCTCGTTGGTAGACGCAAACGAACAAGCCTTGCACTGGCAGAAAGTCTCGCCGAAATCGCTCTTGGGCGTTACCTTCAAAAGAACAGATGAAGGATTGTCGAGGAAGAAGTACGCCAACTCCTTGAGTTTATAGGCGTGATAATCTTGCTGAAGCTTGCGGAAAATCGTGCCGAGAGCCTTCGGATCGGGAAGCACCTTGATTTCTGCATCAAGCGGCTTTACCTTTTCGACGCGCGGCGCCCTACGATCGAAACGCTTGGATTCGCCCTTGTCGAAACGCTTGTTGCGATTCTTGTTCTTGTCGAATCCGCCGCGCTCACCCCTTCCGCCACCGGAAGGACGCTCGCTACGATCGCCGCCGCGGTCGGTGCGCTCCGCACGAAACGACCCGACAGTAACCTTACCCGAGCCCTTGGCCCAGTCGGGCTTGAAATCAAACCCGCCCAATCCACTCAGATCGATTCCGCTACCTTCACTCATTACGCTTGCTCCTCTATGAACTTCATTCCCATGGCGACTGCTTTGAGATTAAGATCGAGAAGATCTGCCTTTCTCGCCGAAATCGTCTCTCTCAGAGCCTGCTCGACAATATCGGCAGATACACAACCAAGCTTCTTGACGATTGCTCCAAGGATAATCATGTTCGCCAAAGAATGAGCGTTCATGTCCTTCGCCATCTGCGTGGCAGGAATGTAGACGGCATTGATGTCTGTACGCTCGACCTTCCTTGAAATAAGAGAAGAGTCGACAAAGACTGTGCCGCCGGGAGCGACCGAAGATTCAAACTTGTCGAGAGAAGGCTCGTTCATCACCATAAGCACATTGGGATTGGCGATGATGGGCGAACCCACAGGATCGTCGGAAACGATGACCGAGCAATTGCAGGTGCCGCCGCGCATCTCAGGGCCGTAGGACGGAAGCCACGAAAGCTCCTTGCCTTCTATCAGCGCCGCGTGCGCCAGAACCTTTCCGGAAAAGAGCAAACCCTGCCCTCCGAAACCCGCCATTATAACCTCGAATGTCATTGTCTAAAACTCCTTTGAATGCCGTACAACTTCTGCGATTCACCCTTCACGACTTGTCTTTGAACACGCCGAGAGGATAGAACGGCATCATCTTCTCTTCAACGAACTGGCACGCCTTCTGAGGCGTAAGACCCCAGTTGGTAGGACAGGTGGAAAGAACCTCAACAAGCGAGAAGCCCTTGCCTTCGACCTGATTCTTGAAAGCCTTGAGAATGGCCTTCTTCGCCTGCCTTACATGTGCAACAGAATTGACTGCCACGCGCTCGAGATATACAGGAGCTTCAAGTGTGGCAAGAAGCTCGGACACGCGAATGGGCATGCCCTGCGTTGCAGCATCGCGCCCGTAGGGAGAAGTCTGCGTGACCTGCCCGATGAGCGAGGTGGGAGCCATCTGGCCGCCAGTCATTCCGTAGATGGCGTTGTTGATGAAGATGATCGTGATATTCTCGCCGCGGCAAGCCGTGGAAACAGTCTCGCAGAGACCAATTGATGCAAGGTCGCCATCGCCCTGATAAGTAAAGACGATATTGTCGGGCATTGAACGCTTGACGCCAGTGGCAACTGCAGGAGCGCGGCCGTGTGCAGCCTCGATCATATCGCAGTTGAAATAATCGTACGCCATAACCGAGCAGCCTACGGGAGCGATGCCGATGGTGCGCCCTTCAATTCCGAGCTCGTCAATTGCCTCTGCCACAAGACGATGCACGATACCATGCGTGCAGCCAGGGCAATAGTGAAGAACTGCATCCGTCAAGGACTTTGGTTTCTGAAATACAACGGCCATATTACCGAGCCTCCTTCCTGATCGCGGCGAGCACTTCGTCGGCGCCGGGGATCATGCCGCCAACACGGTTGCACATGGCGACTTTCTTCGAACAATTAATTGCAAGTTTCACATCTTCGTTCATCTGGCCCATGTTGAGCTCGACCGTGAGGAAGCTCTTAACGCGGGCGGCTGCCTTGGCAAGAGGCTCCTTCGGGAAAGGATAGAGCGTGATCGGACGAATCATTCCGACCTTGATGCCCTCCTTGCGAGCCGCAACGATTGCGTTCTTCGAAACGCGCGCCGTAATACCAACGGAAACAACGCAAATTTCCGCGTCGTCCATGAGATACTCTTCCCAGCGGCACTCTTCCTTCTCAAGCTTGGCGTAACGCTCGAAACGCTCGATGTTTGTCTTTTCGAGCTCGTCGGGCTTGAGGTAAAGAGAGTTGATGATGTTGTGAGGACGCTTCATGCCAGTGCCTGTTGCAGCCCAGGGCTTCGCCGCGGCAATCGAATCGAGATCGTTCGACTCCTCAGGAAGAACTACGGGCTCCATCATCTGGCCCATCGTGCCGTCGGCAAGAAGCATTGCAGGCATGCGATACTTCTCGCCAAGCTCAAATGCAAGGCGCGTCATATCGGCCATTTCCTGAACAGTAGCAGGAGCAAGCACGATGATATGGAAGTCACCATGGCCAGGGCCGCGCGTCATGAAAAAGTAATCAGACTGCGAAGGCTGAATGCCACCAAGACCGGGACCGCCGCGCTGAATGTTGACGATAAGCGCAGGAAGATCGGCGCCAGCCAAATATGAGATGCCCTCTGCCTTAAGCGAAATGCCCGGTGAGGAAGAGCTCGTCATCGTGCGGCGGCCAGTAGAAGCTGCGCCGTAGACCATATTGATCGCGGCAATTTCGCTCTCTGCCTGCAAGAATGTGCCGCCGATTTTCGGCATGCGCTTGGACATATAAGCGGCAATTTCAGTCTGCGGCGTAATAGGATAACCGAAATAATGCCTGCACCCGCAACGGATCGCCGCCTCGGCGATTGCCTCGTTGCCTTTCATCAGAACTTTCTCTGCCATTTACCTTACCTCTCGACAGTGATTACGCAATCAGGACACATCAAAGCACAGCTCGCGCACCCTACGCACGCAGCCTCATCGATGCAAGAGACAGGCGCATGCCCTTTGCGATTGAGCCGCGTTTTTGATATTTCAAGGATTTTCTTAGGGCAAGCTGCCACACACAGCCCGCAACCCTTGCACAAATCTTCTTTAAATGTCAATTTAGCCACAACATCATCTCCTTTGTTGGAACGTGTATTATACCAAAAAACGCGTAATTCGGCGCATTAGAGCGCCGAATATATTCGCGTTTGAGCTGGACTTAAAATTTACTTGTCCTTATTCTTCTCTGCAGCCTTCTCAGCTGCGCGCTTAGCCTTTTGCTCGGCATACCATGCCCTAGCGGCCTTTTTAAGCTCAGGAATCTTCTCTTTAAGGCGAATCGCATCCTTTTCCGTAGGGAATGATTTTACATAAAGATTAGCAAGGCTAATTGCTTCAAAAGGATTTTCCAACATCTTCGCGTCGATCTCGGACCGAACGGCTTTTTTGCCTTCTTCAATTGCTTCGATAATCTGAGTGGCCATTGCGGCCTTATCCTTGACTGCCTGAGGAGCCGAGGCCTTTTCGGCTTTCTTCACTTCAGCTTCGAGGCGCTTGATAATCGGCGCAATAGGACGGCCAATGACAGCCTGCTTGATAAGAGGCGCGTAAGGATTTTTGTCGTCGAGGCTGAGCATCGGCACGAGGCTTTGGAAGCCTTTCTCTCCGACAAATGCTTTAGCAAGAGCGATCATTACCTTTTCGTAGTTGTTTCCGCTATAGACGACATTCCCGCGGGCATCGACGACATACATAAACGGAATGTAGCGAGAGGTCGGCTCGTTCGCGGCAAGGCCAACATTCTCGTAGATGGGGAAAGTGAGATTGTTTTCCTTAACGAGTTTAGCAACAGCCTCATTGTTGCGCCCCTGACAATGAGATGCGATAAAGACGAAGTTCTTCCTCTTCTTAAGCGAATCGTAGAGCTTCTGCATCTTAGGCAAGAGTGCGCGGCACGGCGGGCATCTTACACCCCACTTGTCGATAAGAACCACCTTCCCGGCAAGGTCCTTCTCAGTAAGTTTAGGTCCCGAATACCAGTTTTCCTCAACAAGCCCCTTCCATGTTTCGGCACAAAGCTGAAACGCACCCGCCAAAACAAACAATGCAACCAGAAGTTTTTTCATATACACCCTCCCTCTTCATTAGTATGAATGTAGTATATCATATTAAGAGAAGAAGGTACGAGTTAAGAGAAGAAGGTACCAGGATAGAAGGCAAAGAAATTAAAATGAATATCTAAATTCAATCAATCTTTCCTATATATCCACATAATCGACCAAAAGACATTGCACAATGAAACATCGCTTTTCGAAAATCCAAAAAAAGAAAAGATTGAAATGCTCTGACCAACTGCACTCCAATAGCCCAACAAAGCCTTGCTAAGGTATAGCGGTGCCGACGCAAGACCACACCATAGCCATTACCATACAACCACCCTTTGGATACCCTATTTTTCCAAGAAGGAGTAGGATGAAAAATACATTTAGAGCCATCGTATAGTATTTTAGCACCATGTTCAATTGCGCATAGGATAAAATCGGTATCTTCTCCACTACCATATTGAGTGCCTGAACCAACCCCAAGTCGCTCATCGAACTGAAGGTCTCCTATAGCCGACCTCTTAATAAAAAATGAACAAGACACAGCCGTGTGCCATACATTTGAATGAGAAATCAACTTGCAAGATTCGCCCATCCATCCTCCTGCGCTACACACACCACTTTCATCCGTTACACGGAAAGAAACTCCGTCAATAGAATCATCCGACAACACCTCTACGACATCCGACAATACCGTTGGTGCATACCAAGCATCATCATCAGGGAAAGCAACCACATCCCCGTTTGCAAGTGACAACCCAAAGTTGCGAGCGCGAGAAAGACTACCATGCAACTCTGGATGCTCACGATGGTCGATAACTATATGCTCAAAATTCCGATAGGTCTGGTGGCCAAGGGAAGACCTGAGTCTCGCCAATTCTCCGGGGCGATCCCCCATTGTCACCGTTATGAGCGAGATCCGCAACATCATAACTCCATTCAATCTCTATGCTCTACTGGTAGCTCATCGCGCAATAAGACTTCTCCAGTAACCGCATGCCAAACACCAAGGGCCATCAGCCTCGCCGCCTGTCTCTCTCCCTTCAGCAGAGTCAGCAAGGCTCTTGTCATGCGAAAGATTACTGAAAACGGAACTATGTAAATTCTATGCCGCAACAAGAACCAAACAGGATTTCTATTATCGTAATACCAAAGCCATTCAGCACGTTTCCCATTAGACCGAACATGTCTCACCCGAGACTTTGCCGTCGCAAAGTTTCGATAACCTAAGCGTTTTAATCTAAACTGCCATTCAACATCATCCCAATGAATAAATACCTCACTAAAGAATCCGGCCCGAACTAAAACCTCACGCTGTACAAGCAATGAAACGGCTGGAGTATAATCCACCTC
>JAGBWQ010000138.1 GCA_017629735.1 Kiritimatiellia bacterium | reverse complement strand
CTCCAAGATTGTTAACATGATGGCTAAGGGCGAGATTCCCGAGCGCATCACGCATAACGACACTAAGATTAACAATGTGATGCTCGCCCCCGATGGCTCGTCTGTTGTTATCGACCTCGACACCACGATGCCGGGCTCTGCGCTTTATGATTTTGGCGATATGGTGCGCACTTCTTCAGCAGCTGCCGCGGAAGACGAGAAGGATCTTTCCAAGGTTTACTCCAAGAAGGAATATTTCGAAGCGCTCGTTCGCGGTTATCTGCCTAAGGCGAAATTCTTGACGGAAGCTGAGCGCGAGAATCTCGCTTTCTCTGGCCGTCTGATAACGCTTACGATTGGAATTCGTTTCCTTACCGATTATCTGGCGGGAGACACATATTTCCATACTGCCTATGCCGACCACAATCTCGTTCGTTGCCGCACGCAGCTTAAGATGGTCGAGTCGATGGAAGCGCAGGCAGAAGAATACGAGAGAATTGTCAGGGAGTTCAAATGAAAAAGACTCTTGTCGTCGGTTCAACAAATACCGACATGGTAATTTCAAATCGTGTTCTCCCGCGTCCAGGAGAGACGATTTCGGGCGGCTCGTTTATGCTTAATTGGATTACCCCCAACGAGACTGAGGCGGAAATTCTCACTGGCGTAAAAGTTACAGAGTCTTTAACGGAGCGTTTGTCTCAGCGCTTGTTGAGGGGCGAGCTGTGGAAGAGGCGATAGCTTTCGCGCAGAAGGCAGCATCTATTTCCGTAACTCGCCGCGGTGCACAAAGCTCCGTGCCACAGCGCAAGGAAGTTATTTAATAGTTTTAAACACACAAAAAACAGGGAGTAAAAGTCATGTTCTATGTATCTGATTACACATTCGCCGTAGCGCTTTGCGTCGTTTGTATGTTTTGCTGGGGCAGCTGGGGCAATACCCAGAAGCTTGCCGGAAAGAGCTGGAGGTACGAGCTCTTTTATTGGGATTATGTTGTAGGCCTCCTTCTTTTTTCTCTCATTGTTGGTCTTACGGCAGGTTCTACAATTAAAGGATCTCCTTGGGGCTTCTGCGCAAATCTTAAGTCGTCGTTTGGCGTTAATTGGCTTTGGCCGCTTGCGGCAGGCATTGTCTTTAATGCTTCCAACATTCTTCTTTCGGCCGCTATCGCTGTTGCAGGAATGTCGGTTGCCTTCCCTGTTGGCGTAGGTCTTGCGCTCGTCGGCGGAACAGTCTTTAACTATCTTTTCGCGCCAAGCGGCAAGTCTCTTACGATGATTGTTGCAGGTCTTGCGCTTATCGTCGTGTCCATTATCTGCAATGCAATGGCATTTAATGCAAAGCAGTCGGGCGCTTCAAACGAAAAGACGGCTACAAAGAAGGGGCTTATCCTTGCAACAGTTGCAGGTCTTTTGATGATGTGGTTCTCGCCTCTCGTAAATAAGGTCATCGACAATGCCTTTACGGCCGCAGCTCCCGCAGAAGGAAAGATGACCGCTTACACGGCATTCTTCATTTTCGCCGCGGGCATCTTTGTTTCCAATTTCCTCTGGAACACCATTGCGATGCGCAGACCCGTTCAGGGCGAGCCTATCCTCGATGGTGCCAAGCGCTACTTCGGCGGATCGCTGCGCACTCATCTCGTGGGTATGCTTGGTGGCTCTATTTGGGGTCTTGGAACGCTTCTTTCGTTCGTCTCTGCAGGCGCAGCTTCCCCCGCGATTGCTTACGCTCTCGGCCAGGGCGCAACGCTCGTTTCTGCTCTTTGGGGTATTCTCGTCTGGCGCGAATTCGCTGGCGCTCCTCGCAAGTCGGCATATCTTAACTTTGCAATGTTCGTCCTTTTTGTAGCAGGCCTTGCCGTGCTCATCAAGGCAGGCGCTTAATGTGAAACTCGTAGAGTTCGTTCCTCCACTTCCGAATCCCCTCTGGGAGCTTTGCCCTCAGATGGGGATAACGGATGTGATTGTTAAAGTAAATCCATCTCTTACGGGGCTAGGTGATCCGTGGAGGTACGAAACTCTTGCTCAGATTTCTGAGCGTCTTAAATTAGCAGGCCTTACAGTTGTAGGCCTTGAGGGCGATCCGTTTGATATGTCGCCCATCAAAAATTTTGGCGAAAACAATTGCGCCGATGAGTTTGCAAAACGCGAAGAGGCTCTCGATCACTACCGCGAGCTTCTTGAGTCAATGGCGCGGCTCGATGTAAAGCTTCTTTGCTATAATTTTATGGTTGGCGAAGGCTGGGCGCGTACAGGAGTTCGCACTTGCCGCGGCGGAGCGAAGGCGACATACTTTTCTCTCAAAGAAACTCCTTCAGTTGGGTCAGATTCGTTAAAACTTTCTCATGAACAAGTCTGGGCTAACTACGAGTATTTTATAAACGCTGTTATGCCAACAGCTGAAAAATGCTCCATTCGTATGGCTCTTCACCCTGATGATCCGTGCCTTGATTCGCTAGGAGGATACGCGCGCATTTTCGGTTCTGTGGAGGCGTACGATCGCGCATACTCAATTTATCCTTCGCCATCAAATGCAGTAACTTTCTGCCAGGCGAATTTCAAGTTGATGCTTCCTAACGGATCAATGGTAAAAACTCTTGAGGAGGCAGTGCGGCATTTTGGTAAGCGCATTGCTTATATCCATGTGCGAGATGTTGAGGGCGACAAGGAAGATTTTACGGAGCTATTTCACGATCAGGGATCGACGGATCAGTTTGCGCTCATGCGCACTTACCGCGAATGTGGCATCGATGTGCCTGTTCGCGGCGATCATGTTCCTGAAATGGCATACGACCGCAAATTAACTGGCGATGGCGTGCCAGGATACTTTACTTTAGGGCGTCTTTTCGCCAACGGATATCTTAAGGCGCTTCTTGCGTCTCATTGAAATTGAAAAATCATGAATATCGGGAAAATCAATCCTTCCACTCTTAAGATCACCGATATGTGCTTCGCGGATATCGATGGCGCTCCCAAAAGGTGCACGCTTCTTAAGCTTTATACGAACCAAGGCCTTGTCGGTTATGGAGAAGTGCGCGATGCAAGTTCGCGCACATACGCGGCAATGCTTAAGAGCCGTATTCTCGGCGAGAATCCATGCAATGTCGAAAAAATATTTCGCCGCATAAAGCAGTTTGGCGGCGATTCGCGCCAAGCTGGTGGTGTGTGCGCAATTGAGCTTGCTTGCATGGATCTTTGCGGCAAGGCGTGGGGCGTTCCTGCATGGCAGCTTCTCGGCGGAAAGTGGCGCGACGAAATTCGCTGCTATTGCGACACTGATTCTGAAGGTGGCGGGCGCGATATGGGCAAGGCTCTTAAAGAGCGCATGAAGATGGGTTTTACATTCCTCAAGATGGATCTTGGCATTGAGCTTTTGATGAATGTGAAGGGCGCGCTTGTGGCACCTCTTGGGTATTTGGATTACATGAAGAAGATGAAGCATGTTGTCCAGACTCCCCATGGTTCGATTGATCCTCGTGCCATGCGCGGCGAAGCGTATGATTTGTTTAATACGCCGCACGGCTTTACGGGCATACATATTACTGAGAAGGGGCTCGATTATCTCGAAAAGTACATGGCCGATGTGCGCGAGGAGATTGGCTGGGAAATTCCAATAGCGATTGATCACTTAGGGCACATTCCATACGAAGACTGTGTGCAACTTTTGCGCCGTCTCGAAAAGTATCATCTCTCTTGGGCTGAAGATGTTCTTCCTTGGCGCAACACAGAGCAGTGGAAACAGCTCCATGCTGCAACTTCAACTCCGCTTGGCACAGGCGAGGATATTTACTTGAAGGAAGATTTTATGCCGCTTCTTCAATCGCATGCTCTTGCGGTTGTCCATCCCGACTTGCTCACCTGCGGCGGCATGATGGAGACTAAGAAGGTTGGCGACATGGCGGAGGATTATGGAGTTCAAATGAATATCCATATGGCCGAGTCTCCAATTGCATGTCTTGCAGCCGTTCATGTGGCAGCAGCTACGCGCAACTTTATGGCGCTTGAGCTTCATTCGGTAGATGTGCCATGGTGGGGCGATATCGTAAAGCCTGCGCTTCGTTATGACGGAGGATTTATCGGAGTTCCCAGCAAGCCCGGCTTGGGCATAGATGAGCTTAATGAAAAGCTTATAAAGAAGCACTCCTGCAAAGACTTCCCTGCGCCTTGGGCTCCTACGAAAGAGTGGGATAAGGAATGGGCGAATGATAGAAGGTGGAGCTGAGGAATCGTTTATAGTTTAGTGTTTGAAAGGAAATTATTATGAAGAGAATCCTTGTCGTACTTCAGTTTGTTGCATTAGCATCGGTTGGCGTTGCAGAATTTAAGCCTAATCGCTCTGTAATGTCAGATGCCTATTGGAAGGTATGGAACGATGATGTTCAAAAGAGAATTGATGCTGACATCGAGAAATACCGCAAGGCAGATGCAGTCGTTGATATTTCCGCACCCGACGGCGTTGAGGTGAGTGTTGAGCAGAAGACGCATGCGTTTTTCTTTGGAGCGCATATTTTCAATTTTAATCAGCTCGGCAAGAAGGAGTGGAACGACCGCTACAAGGAACTTTATGGCACACTCTTTAACTCCGCTACCGTAGCATTCTATTGGCGCACGCTCGAGCCCTATCCATATGCGACGCGTTTCGAAGAGCGTTATGAAGACACCGAGAATTTCTGGAATAATTGTCCTCAGCCTAAGGAACAGCCGCATTGGCGCCGTCCACCGCCAGATCCAGTAATCTCATATTTGCGCCATCGCGGAGTGCGTATTCACGGCCACCCGTTAGTATGGGGCGAAGGCCATTGGCATGCACCGACTTGGCTCTGGGACGATTTCTGCCCTGATTCAGAGAAAATAGCACTCCAACGTGCCGCTGGTGTTGAGATTCCCCGTCCCGATTTTCGTAAGCCAATCACTGCTTGCGACAGGGCGTATTCTTGGTTTTGGCGTGCAGCATGGAAGCAGATTTATGATAAACTTAGCGATGAAGAAATTGCTAAGTTGATTCCCACTCTCATTGCCGCTACAGACCGCCATTACGAAGAACGCATTCGCAAAATTGCCGAGCGTTATGGTAGCCGCGTCGATTCATGGGATGTCGTAAATGAAAGCGCAACTGACTTCGATAGGTTTGGTCGCAAGGCAGTTCGCGGCAAGCCTTTTGATCGCAGCCACTACGGACCTATGCCTGCTGATTATGCATATAAAGCATTTATATGGTCGCAGAAATATCTTCCTGCGAAGGCATGGCTCAATATCAACGAATACAATATGGATCCGTTTTTTGATCAGGTGCGCGAACTCACCTCTAATGGTGCGCGGATTGATGTGATAGGCTCGCAGATGCATTTGTTTAATCCTGCAGAGAGCGTAAAGATTGCGCGCGGCGAATTTACTGCAGAAGTGTATAAGAAAACTCACCCAGAGTCGATTCAGCAAGTTTTCAAAACTCTTTCGCAGGCAGGTAGGCCAATTCACCTTTCTGAAATTACCATTACTGCGCCCGACACTTCTTCCAACGGACAGATGGTGCAGGCGATAATCATGCGCAATCTTTACAGGGCGTGGTTCGCAGTTGAGAAGATGAATGGCATCACTTGGTGGAATGTTGTTGATGATTGCGGAGCGCCAGGAGAGCCTTCGATTAGTGGTATTTTCACGCGCGATATGCGTCCAAAGACTGCTTATCATGCAATGGACGATCTTATTAATCGCGAGTGGAAGACAAAAACTTCTGTTAAGGTAAGTGGCGGCAAGATTTCATTCCGTGGTTTCCGTGGTCAGTACTTTTTGACATGGGTTAACCCTGACGGCACCAAGGGTTCCAAGTCAATCGATGTTAAATGAGGGGCTCAAAATGGTAAAGGAAATGTTCGATCTGACTGGCAAAGTTGCGCTTGTCACAGGTTCTACGCGCGGAATAGGCAAGGCGATTGGCGATGCTTTCGAAGAGTATGGCGCTAAAGTGATTCGCCACAATACGAAAGTATGCGACCTCGCGGATCCTGCGGCTATCGATGCCTGGTTTGACAGGCTCGAAGCGGAAGAGACAATGCCAGACATTCTCGTTGCTAATGCATCGATTCAGGCGAAGATTCCATGGACAGAATTTCCTCTTGATGAGGCGCAGAAGGAAATGCAGGTTAATTTCTTTGCGACGCTCAGAATGTTCCAGCGCGCTTATCCCAAAATGAAAGCGCAGAAGTGGGGGCGGCTTATTACGGTAGGCTCTGTCAACGAGCGCCGCACGCATCCTCAAATGTGCGTATATGCTGCGACAAAATCTGCGCAAGAAAACCTTGTGCGCAATCTGGCGCGGCAACTTGCGAGCGAAGGAATTACCGTCAACAATCTTTGCCCAGGCGTTTTCGACACCGATCGAAATGTAGAATATCTTGCAGATCCGGTTTATTCGCAGAAGGTCAGGGACGCGATTCCAATGCATTACTGGGCGAAGCCTGAAGATGCAGCAGGGTCTGCGCTTCTTCTTGCCTCTGATGCGGGGCGCTACATTACAGGATCTACCATCATGATTGATGGTGGAATTAGTTTGCCAGGATAATCATTCTCAAAAAGGATATACAATGCCATCGTTAGCTGATATGCGTACTAAGGCCAAAGAAGCAGGCCTTATGAAACTCGACAAGCTCATTGCAAAACGCCAGAGCATCCCGTCGAATGAATTTCCAATTCCTGTGAAGGAGCTTTGCGAGCGTTTTGAAAAGCTCTATACAGGCTGCGTCAATGATGTTATGCGCGAGGCGTGTTTGCTTGACCAGAATTTGCCGCATGAGATTATGCCGCTGAGAGACGAGATGGTCGTTTGCGGCGAGGCGTTCACGGTAAAGTCAGCGCCAAACTGCATGATCGAAGGCGAAATGACTTTCCGCGCTCAAATGCTCGACGATTTTAAGCCCAACGGCGTTGTTGTATGGGATACATCGAGTGATGTTGACGCTAGCCTTTGGGGCGGAGTTATGACGGCAACGGCAATCACAAAGGGTATTCGTGGTGCTGTCATTTCTGGCGGTATTCGCGACACCAAGCAGATTCTTGAGCAGAATTTCCCGGTGTTCTACAAGTATCGCGTCTCGAACGGGTCGCTTGGCCGCTGCATGATCACTCACTATCAAGTGCCAATAAAGATCGGCAAGGTGACGGTAAGGCCTGGCGATATTATCATGGGTGATATTGATGGCGTAATTTGCATTCCTCGCGAAATCGCATACGAAGTGCTTCTCCGCGCAGAAGGCATCGAGCGCAACGAGACAGATATTTTCTCGTGGGTTCGTCAGGGAGACACCATTAGCGAGATTATTGATAAGGGCGGATATTTTTAATTTCTTTCTTGCGAGAACTAATGAAAAGATTAAGATTTTTTCTTGTGGCTGCCGTGGCGTTAGCCGCGGCAGCTGGGGCTTGCGGCGAAGATCTTAAGGCATATTCCTTGCTGACGCGCGATGGACGGCGGCTTGTCTCGCGCGTTAAAGATGGAAAGAAAGTCTTTGAGCTGATAAGTACAAATTCTCTTCCTTCCAATTTGCCGCCAGTTAGGCGATGGACAATTTATGGCATCAAGTCTGCCCATACAGACTTGGGGCTTCATAGGTCAAATTACGAGCAGCGCAAAGGAACTGTTCGTAGGCTTCAGTTGGCGAAGAATCTTATTGATTCAGATGAGCGTGCCGATAGCGATCCTTCTGCGTTTCGCTATATCCAAGAAGGTTGGTGGGGCTGGTTTAATTACATCGCGGAGAATGGAGAAGAAAAATCGCGCGCCGATTTCGCCGACTCTATCTGCCGCGGTCGCTTTGACGTGGGGCTTTCGCTTTGCGGGGGAACCACGCATCTTTTTGCTTATGAGGAACTCTGCCGCTCAGTATATCCAATTAGAGAGCTTCGTGAAAAATGGAATATTTTAGGGCGCACATCTCAAATGGTAGACAATCCAGGCATTTCAACGGCGGTCATTGATCCGTATGCAGAAGCTGGGATTGAGAATCTTGTGTTTTGGCCAAATGGCTGGGTGCATGAGCTTCTTGATAGCGGAAAGTCTTTAAATCGCACGAGAATTCGCTTCGCCCCAGGCACCGATCATCCACCGGTCTTTTGGTGGGAGGCTTCGAGCGGAAATCGACTCTTGGTCTGGTCGGGCACGCATTACATAGGTGGTGAGATGTTTGGTCTCGCAACTGCGTATATCGATAAGCCATCGCACCCTTGGCCAGAAAAGGCGGAGATTCCGCCGTCAGACTGGAAGGTGGACATTGAGAAGATGGAAAGATGTACCGCGGAAAGTTTAGCGAATCTTGAAAGTTCTGTCCCGTATGATGTGTGGCTCTTCCCGGATTATCATGACGATGAGATTCCATCAACGCGTCTTGCAGATGCATTTGCGAAATGGAACGAGAAATGGGAAACTCCAGTTTTCCGAACGGTTGGGCGATTAGACGAGCCGTTTGATTGTTTGCGTGCAAAGTTTACTGATGCTATCCCCGTAGTGCGCGGCGATATTTCTTGTGCATGGGATCGTACGCTTCCGGCGGCCGCTGGGCTTTTGTCCGACAAGTTAGCTGCAGATCGTCGTCTTCCTGTTGCTGAGGCGCGCAATGTTATTGCGACCTTGAAAAATGCTGATAAGTATTGCAGGGAAGATTTCTCGCATGGCTACGAGGCACTTTTGCTTAACGACGATCATTCGTATGGGTTTAGCGGCTATTCTGGGCGCCGGTGCTATGACACTTGGATGCAACATCGCGACTGGATAGAGACAGCTTCGCGCTGTGCTGGAATTTCTTATCCGAAGATCTCTCGCCCGACAGACGAAACTCCTTCGCCCTTGTCTCAGGAGAACAAATGGTATCGCATTAAGCTTAATGAACGCGGCGAGATTCTTTCCATTTACGACAAGGATCTTAAGAGAGAACTTTTGGAAGGTGTAGCCAATAAACTTTTGTATACTCGCGATGGCTATCGCACATGGAGCGATCCTGCAACTCTCGGAGGGAGCGTGATTCAAAGAGTTTCTCTCGATCCGAATGAGAAGCGAATTGTCATAGAAAATACTATTTTAGACGCGTCAGACTTGTGGAATACGAATCGCTTTTATCGATATGGGCATTATGCATTTCCGTTTAAAGTTGAAAATCCTATCTTCTTCTCGCAGCTCAATGGGCCTGTAATTGACG
>JAGBWQ010000137.1 GCA_017629735.1 Kiritimatiellia bacterium | reverse complement strand
TCACCGATATATTCGAATCTTGACTTTCTAGACATGTTGCACATGTTCCTATTTTACTACGGTGCACAGTATTTGACGAACGGGCCACTCTTGGAATGTTCCATTTTCTGAATTGGGTGCACACTATTCTAACGAATCGCGCGACTCCCAACTTCGACCTTTCACATACCCCTAGATGATATAATTTTGATATAATAATAAAATGATTTCTGACAATATTCTTGAATATATAGGGCACACGCCTCTCGTTCGCCTCAATAGAATGGTCACAGAGGACATGGCGGAAGTGCTCGTTAAGTTCGAAGCTCTCAATGCAGGCGGATCAATTAAGACGCGTACGGCATGGAATATGATTCTTGATGCCGAAGCAAAGGGATTCGTAAAAGCAGATACGATTATTGTAGAACCTACGAGCGGTAATCAAGGTATTGGCTTGGCTCTCGTTGGTGCAGTGCGCGGATACAAGGTTGTCATTATCATGCCCGACTCTGTAAGTGAGGAGCGCAGAAAACTCGTCAGGCACTATGGAGCGGAAGTTAAGCTTGTTCATGACGACGGCAATATTGGCGAGGCGATCGCAGAGTGTGTGAGAATCGCTGAAGAGATGCGCGCGTCCGATCCAAGAGTTTATGTCCCGCAGCAGTTCTCCAACCCTGCCAACCCCGAAGTGCATCGCCATCATACGGCCCTTGAAATAATGGAGCAGGCGGCACGTCCGATTCACGGCTTTTGTTCTGGTATCGGAACAGGAGGCACTCTCTCTGGAATTGGCGAGACGCTTCGCAATCAAAATCCAGAAATTGAAATTTGGGCAGTCGAGCCAGAAAACGCCGCGATTCTTGCTGGCGGAACAGTTGGCACGCATCTGCAGATGGGAATTGGCGATGGCCTTATCCCGGACAATCTAAACCGCTCGGTTTATTCGCATATCGAAATCGTGACAGATGAGGACGCTCTTAAAACGGCTCGCGATCTTGCGCGTCTTGAGGGCTTGCTCGCTGGAATTTCGTCTGGTACGAATGTTGCCGCGGCGTTGCGCCTAGCCAAAAAGCTTGGGCGCGGCAAGACGGTGGTTACAGTTTTGCCAGATACCGCAGAGAGATATTTCTCCACACCGCTTTTTGACCAAGACAATAAATGAAGCTTAATCTCGAGGAGATTGCACGCAAAACGGAATTGTTCCACGGCCTCACGCCGCAGGAAACAACCGATGCTCTGTATCGGCTCAATGCCGTGTGCAAACTTTATCGGAAAGGCGAGATTGTTGTCCATGCAGGACTTGAAGCAAATAGGTTGATGGCTGTTTCCTCTGGGCATCTTCATGTCTACGCTTCAGCTGGCGATAGGGAACATCCAGTTTTAGTGCGCGAGATTGGTGTAGATGAAGTACTTGGTCTTTGGATATTGCACATGCCAGAGGTTGCTTGCTGGCCAGGAACGGTGGTAGCAGTAGAAGATAGCGTTCTGGTCTCTCTCGATCTTGAAAGATTTAGGGGGGTAGTGGCCTCATCGGAGCGGCATTTTGCTCGAATGACCGCAAATTCCGCAAAAATTCTCTCCAGAGAACTTTTTTCCACTTGGAGGAAGTTGATGGTGATGGACGCTCCTACCATTGAGGCGAAGGTAAAGACATATTTGTCCGTCCTTGATAGCGAAGGTGGGCATACGGGTACTGTTACTGTGCCTTTCGATAGAGAGCGTATGGCAGAATTTTTGGGTGTCACAAGGCCTTCGCTTTCTCGTGCGATAGGGCGCCTTCGTGATGCAGGTCTCTTGAGTTGGCGTAAAAATGTCTTTAAGATAAAGTTCTAATTCCGTAACCTAATGTTACGGAATTCGGCCTGATAAAAAGCTATAATTTCAACATATGCGTAAAGGGTCTACATTTCTTCGACTTATTCTCGGACTTAGCGGGTGCGGATCCGCTGAGTCGGCAAGCGCTTGATATAAAGCGAGGTTCGACTCAAAAGCACCCTTAACAAAGCGGATCACCTCTACGGCGGTCCGCTTTTGCGTTTCCGCCAAAAAAGCAACGAAACAAGCAACATTTAAGGATTAAAAAGATGAACATAGAAGAGAACAATATCAACGGTGAGGGAAACAGCAAGGTTGGATCGCGTATTCGCGTATTTAGAGAGCGCCATGATTGGAGCATCTATGATCTCGCGCAGAAGTCTGGCGTTGATGAGAAGGTTATCAATGCGATAGAAAAGGGCGAGGTTATGCCTGCTCTGGGCGTGCTTGTAAAACTTAGCAGGGCTTTGGGGCAGAGGCTTGGAACTTTCATGGACGATCAGTTTAAGCCTGATCCAATCATTACGCGCTCGGCTGATATTGAATCGAAGAAGGTGGCAGGCGAGGGAATGAACACCCTTGGGTATGCCAGCCATTCGCTCGCCATTGGCAAGCCCGATCGCCATATGGACCCGTTCCGCATCGAGTTTGAGGCCGATGGAGTAGATGAAGTTTCTCATCACGAGGGTGAAGAGCTTATCATTTGTCTTGCTGGCGAAGTGGAGCTTACATACGGGCCCGACAAGACTGTCCTTAAGGCGGGAGATACTGCCTATTACAATTCTTGCGTTAAGCATGGTCTTCGTGCGCTTAACGGTAAGCCTGCGTCCATTTACGGCGTCGTGTTCATGCCAGTGTAAAGGAGGCTTAAGATGTTTAAGTTGACTGATCCTTTCGGATCTGCGCCTTCAAAGGCTCCGTTTACACAGTCTGTTTCGACTGGTGTGCCGTGGCACAATCTGCCTGTAACAAGAGAGTATACTTTGGGCCAGCTTCTCGATCAGACGGTCGCGCGTTGCGGTGAAAATGATGCAGTCGTTTATGCCGATCGCGATTTTCGTCTGACATGGTTTGAGTTTAGCGAAGAAGTCGATCTCGTCGCTAAGGGCTTGATGGCGCTTGGCATTAAGCGCGGCGAAAAGGTTGCTCTTTGGGCGACGAATGTGCCTCATTGGGTGGTGCTGATGTTCGCTACGGCGAAGATTGGTGCGATTCTCTTGCCTCTTAACATCAACTACAAGTCTGCCGAGATTGATTTTGCTCTTAAGCAGTCTGATGCAGAGAATCTTTTCGTGATCGATGGCTATCGCGATTGCGACTATATTGAGACGATAAATTCTCTTATCCCCGAGCTTAAGGAATGTCCGCGTGGCGCGCTTAATTCAAAGAAGTATCCTCATCTTAAGAGAATGTTCTATCTTGGGCCGAAAAAGCATCGCGGAATGTATTCGCTCAATGAGGTTAAGTCTCTTGCATGCGAAGTGACGCAGGAGGAATACATTGCTCGTCAGGCCGAGTGCGATGTCAACGATATTGTTAACATGCAGTACACGAGCGGCACCACGGGGTTCCCCAAGGGCGTGCAGCTATCGCACCGCAATATCGCCAACGACGGCTTCTGGATTGGCGCGTGTCAGAATCTTTCTTCGCGCGACCGCGTGTGCATACCAGTGCCGCTTTTCCACTGCTTTGGCTGCGTTCTTGGTGTAATGAGCTGTGTCAATCACGGTTCGACGATGGTCTTTCTCGAAAAGTTTGATCCGCTTCTCGTTATGAAGTCGATCCAGCGCGAGAAATGCACTGCCACATATGGCGTGCCTACGATGTATATTGCGATGCTCGACCATCCCAAGTTTAAGGAGTTCGATTTCTCGTCGCTCCGCACAGGAATCATGTCGGGCAGCGCTTGCCCTGTGCATAGAATGCAGCAGGCGCAGGAGAAGATGTTCATGAAGGAAATTACCAATCCTTATGGACTTACGGAGGCAGGCCCTGTGATGACGATGACGCGCTATTTCGAGCCGTCCATCGAACGCAAGTGCCAGACTATTGGACAGGCGCTTCCTGGCATAGAAGTTGCAATTGTCGATCCTGAAACTGGTGATTTGGCACCCATTGGCCAAGACGGCGAAATATGCTGCCGCGGCTTCAATAACATGAGGGGCTATTACAAGATGCCAGAGCAGACGGCAAAGTGCATCGATGAGAACGGGTGGCTTCACTCTGGTGATATCGGGCGTATGGACGCCGACGGGTACTATTACATTACAGGCCGTCTTAAAGACCTTATCATTCGCGGAGGCGAGAACATCTCTCCGAAGGAAGTTGAGGACTTCCTTGGCACTATGCCAGGGGTAAGAGATGTTGCTGTCGTCGGTTGCCCATCGAAGAAGTACGGCGAACAGCCAGCGGCGTTCATTATTCGCGCAGATGGCGCAAATATTAAGGAAGAAGATGTTGCTGCGTTCTGTAAGGATCGTATCAGCTGGTTTAAGATTCCTAAATATGTTCGTTTTGTCGAAGAGTTCCCCATGACTGCTTCGCAAAAGATCCAGAAATACAAACTCCGCGACATGGCAAAAGAGCTTTGGCCCGATGCCTAACGCACTATCGGCGTTTATGCTATAATATACGATATGAAGCAAGAGAAGAAGATTAAATTGCGCATTACCGATACCACTTTAAGGGACGCACATCAATCCCTGTGGGCGACGCGCATGAGGACGGATGATATTCTCAAAATCGCCGAGACAATCGATAACGCCGGCTATTATTCGCTTGAATGCTGGGGCGGCGCGACATTCGATGTTTGTATGCGCTTCTTGAGAGAGAATCCGTGGCAGAGGCTTAGGGAAATAAAGAAGGTCTGCAAAAAGACTCCTTTGCAGATGCTTTTCCGTGGCCAGAATATCCTTGGATACAAGCATTATCCAGATGATATCGTCGAGCGCTTCACTGCTCTTGCTTGCGAAAACGGAATGGATATCTTCCGCGTTTTCGATGCTCTTAACGATCCGAGGAATCTCGAGACGGCAATCAAGTGCGTCAAGAAATACGGCGGCCATGCGCAGGGCACAATTTGCTACACAACCTCTCCCGTTCACACGGTCAGTGCGTATGTGAAGCTTGCGAAGTGTCAGGAGGCAATGGGTGTTGATTCAATCGCCATCAAGGATATGGCGGGCATTCTTACGCCTGGTGCTGCGCGCGAGCTAGTGGCGGCGCTCAAGAAAGCGCTTCCCGAAATGCCTATTCAGGTGCACTCGCACATGACGAGCGGAATGGCCGCGGCTATGTATATGGCTGCTGTTGAAGCAGGCGCAGGTTGCGTCGACTGCTCCATTTCCACGTTGAGCTCGTTCTCCAGCCAGCCGCCCGTAGAGTCGATGAAGACGATTTTCGAGTCGGAGGGTTTTGACACAGGGCTTGATTCTGCCGCGCTTGAAAAGATCAACACCTATTTCATGGATTTGAAGAAGAAGCGTCAGCCTGGTTCTTCCGCAAAGGTCGAAGCTGTCGATGCTGGTGTTCTTGTTCATGCAATTCCTGGCGGAATGATTTCCAATCTTCGTTCGCAGCTCGCCCAGCAAGATGCGCTCGATCGCCTTGGAGAGGTTCTTGAGGAGCTTCCTAAGACGCGTGCCGATCTTGGCTATCCTCCGCTTGTCACGCCAACATCGCAGATTGTTGGAGTGCAGTCGGTTCTTAATGTCCTTTCGGGCAAGCGCTATTCGATGGTCACCGACGAGACGAAGCGCTATGCGGCTGGCTATTACGGAAAGACACCCGCTCCGATCGATCCTAAGCTCAGGAAGAAGCTCTGCGGAAAGCTCAAGATGATCGATTGCCGTCCTGCAGATCTTCTTAAGAGCGGTCTTGTTGCAGCTGCCGATGAGCTTCCTCCCGGAACGATCAAGGCAGAGGAAGATATCCTCTCCTACGCGCTCTTCCCCGAGGTCGCGCTTGGCTATTTCAAGTGGCGCAATGCAGATCCTAAGACGCGCGAGGCAATTCCTGCCGATGTCGAAGAGGCTGCCAATGCCGCATCGTCTGCCGCCGCAGCGCCTGCTGCTTCCGCGAAGGCCGCTTCTGCCGCGCCGACCGAGGTGAAGGGTACGCCTGTCACGGCTCCGTTGAACGGAACATTCTACCGCTCAGATGCGCCTGGTAAGCCGCCGCTCGCAGCAGACGGTGCGTCCGTCAAGGCTGGAGATGCAGTTTGCGTCATTGAAGCGATGAAGCTTTTCAATCCAATCAAGGCTGAGGCTGCCGGAAAGATTACTTTCTTTGCGGAGCACGGCAAGAGTGTGGTCAAGGGGCAGGTAATCGCGTCGATACTCTAATCGTCCGCGAAGCAAACGGCCAGGCGGAGGAACTATGCGTAAGTCAAGAAATCCGAGAATCCTTATCGTCACTCCGGAGATTACATATCTTCCTGAGGGAATGGGGAACCTTGCCGGCAAAATGTCGGCGAAGGCTGGAGGTATGGCTGACGTTTCCGCCTCGCTTGTGCAGTCGCTCCATTCGCTTGGTGCAGATGTGCATGTGGCGTTGCCGCATTATCGCAGAATGTTCCATGTCGAGACGGCGCAGCTGGTTGCATCGGAGCTCAGAAAGTACAAGAGCCACTTGCCTAACGAGCGCATTCATCTCGCTGAGGATCGTTGCTTTTATTATCGAGATACTGTTTATTCGCAAGGTGATGGAAATATTAAGCTTGCGCTTGCATTTCAGCGCGAGGTGATAAACAACATCATTCCGCGTGTGCAGCCCGATCTTATTCATTGCAACGACTGGATGACAGGTCTTGTGCCTGCCGCTGCTCGCCGCGAAGGGATTCCGTGTCTTTTTACAGTCCACAATATCCACACGCAAAAGCTCTCGCTTTCTTGCATTGAGGATTCGGGCATTGATGCGGCGGAGTTTTGGATGCATCTGTATTATTCGTATCCGCCGTACAACTATTTCGAGTCGCGCGAAAACAATCTCGTCGACTTGCAAGCTTCAGGCGTATTCGGGGCGCACTTTATCAATACCGTCTCTCCGACATTCCTTACGGAAATCGTCAATGGATGGCATTCGTTCGTTCCCGATTCTATCCGCGGCGAAATACGCAACAAGTTTAATGCAGGGTGCGCGGCTGGTATTTTGAATGCTCCCGATTCAGCCGACAATCCTGCGATTGACGATAAGATTCCTTTCAAGTATGGTCCCGAGGATCACGAAAAGGCGAAGAGAGACAACAAGATCGCTCTTCAGCATGCTCTTGGGCTTGAGGAGAATCCCGATCGCGCGCTCTTTTTCTGGCCGAGCCGTCTCGACCCAGTTCAGAAGGGACCGCAGCTTCTTTCGGATATTGCCTACCGCTTCCTCGAGAAGCACCCCGATGCGCAAATTGCAGTAATCGCAAACGGTTCCTTCCAGAAGCCGTTCCGCGATATTCGCGATTTCCACGGCATCCATTCGCGTCTTGCTGTGCGCGATTTTGATGGAAGGCTTTCTCAGCTTGGGTTTGCGGCATCTGATTTCACGCTTATGCCGTCGCTCTTCGAACCTTGTGGGCTCCCGCAGATGCAGGCTCCCATCTATGGTTCTCTTGCTATTGTCCACGATACAGGCGGGTTGCACGATACCGTCGAGATGCTAGACGCATATTCTTCGCGCGGCAATGGCTTTGTGTTTGAAACTTATGATTCGAATGGCCTGTTTTGGGCTATGGACAAGGCGATGGAGTTCTTCCATTCGCCCGCAGATGTGCGCGAGCGCGAAATTAAGCGTATTATGGCTGAATCGTTGCGCAGGTTCAACCATGACGAATGCGCCAAGCAATATATCGCCTTGTATGAGCGTATGCTCGATAGGCCGCTCGTGAAGTGAAGGAGATAGAGATGAATTCAGAACAACAGGCAAAAGAAGCTTCCCGTGCGCTTGAAGATGCAAAGGCGTCCGACGTTAAGATTTATGATATGCGCGGCAAATCCTCGCTTGCAGATTTTTACATTGTGGCGACAGGTACGGCAGCTCCGCATTTGAAGGCTCTTGTTAGGCAGCTTCCCAAGAAAGCGTATCGCGTTTCAGGCGATCCTGAAAGCGGGTGGATTGTTGCGGACTATGTTGACATTGTAGTCCATGTCTTTTCGCCCGAAGCACGCGCTTATTACGCTCTTGAAAAGCTTTGGGTTTCCGCCTGAACTCGTTTGGCGATTTCTGAAATCTTTTCAGTAGCAGTGCGGCCGCGAAGCGTTTCGACGAACGCGATTGCGCGCGAGCCTAAGCGGTAGAATACGGCTCTTCCATTTCTTGCATCGATGCTTGTAATGCCTGCTCTTGCGCAGCGAATGCGTAGAGCGGCAAGAGCCGTAAATTCCCGAGCCTCATCAGGCATAGGCCCGAATCTATCGCGCATTTCTGCCGCGATGTCGGAGGCTGCCTTAAGGTCTTGTGCATCGGCAAATCGGCGGATAAGTGCAAGGCGTTGAGCATCGTCCTCAACATATTCACAAGGTATCGATGGGCGCGTAAAGTCGAGATTAAGTTTTACATCAATCGCCTCTTTTACCTTTTCGCCCTTGAGCATTGCGATCGTTCTTTTAAGAAGCTGGCAGTAGAGCGTAAAACCAACTGCGGCTACATGGCCAGACTGTTGAGAACCAAGAAGGTTTCCGGCGCCGCGTAGTTCAAGGTCCCTGACGGCAAGACCAAATCCGCCTCCAAGACCTCCGTGGCGTCTTAATGCGCCTAGGCGTTCGCGTGCGTCAGAGTCGATGCTTCCTGAAGAGGGGATTAGCATGTAGGCAAAGCCTTGGCGAGATGATCTTCCAACGCGGCCTCTAATTTGATAGAGATCGGCTAGTCCGAAAGTGTCGGCGCGTTCGACAATTATCGTGTTCGCTCGCGGTATGTCTAAGCCTGATTCAACAATGGTCGTGGAAAGAAGAACATCGTAGAGGCCATTTTCGAAGTCCTTCATTTTTGCCGCAAGCTCACGAGGTTCCATTCGTCCATGTGCCACTGTTACGCGGCAGGAAGGGCAAAGAGCCTTTATTCTGCGCTCTGCAATATGAATGGAAGCGATTCTGTTGTGGAGGAAAAATACTTGTCCGCCGCGTGCGATTTCTGAAGTGATGGCAGATGCGATTAGTTCATCGCGATCGCGCTCTATTTTTGTTTCCACTGCAACTCTCTCTCGCGGAGGTGTTTGCAAGAGCGAAAGATCGCGAGCACCTGTCATCGACAAATAGAGCGTGCGAGGAATAGGAGTTGCCGAGAGTGTGAGGACATCTGCCGTTGCTTTAAGGCGCTTTAGAAATTCTTTGTGGCGCACTCCAAAGCGTTGTTCTTCGTCGATGATGATTAGCCCAAGATCGCGGAACGAACTTTTAGATCCAAGCATGGCGTGAGTTCCGATGACAATATCGCAGACGCCAGATTCCATGCGCTTGAAAGTGCCTTCTCTAGTCTTTGGCGATTGCAGGCGCGAAAGGCACTCTATTCTTATTGCTGTGCCATCAAAACGCGATGTAAATGTTTCGAAATGTTGTTCGGCCAATACTGTTGTTGGCGCTAGAACTGCTACTTGTTTGCCGTTCATCGCGGCAATGAACGCCGCTCTCATTGCAACTTCCGTTTTGCCGTATCCTGCGTCGCCGCAGATAAGCCTGTCCATCGGTTTGGTCGCTGCCATGTCGGCTTTAACGGCGCTTATCGCTTCTGCTTGATCGGGAGTTTCTTCGTACGGGAAAGCTTCTTCAAATGCATCAATGCCGTCGCATTCTATGTCGTAGCAAAAGCCTGGGACAGTCTCGCGCTTGGCTTGTGTTTCTAGAAGTGCAGATGCAAGATCTGCGACAGCCTTTTGTGCGGCTTGCTTGTCTTTGTCCCATCGCTTGCCGTCGAGGCGATGGAGCTTTACGCTTTCGCCTTTTACGCCGATGTAGCGCGAGAGAAGATGCGCGTGGGTTGCCGGGATATGGAGAAGACCTCCGTCGGCATATTCAACGGTAAATACTTCGCTTCTGCGTCCGTCGACATTAATTTCTGATGAGCCTGTGTATCGGCCTATCCCGTAATCGACATGGACTACATACTCTCCTGGTTCAAGGTCTTCAAAGTCGCGAATTCTTGCTCCCGCAGAAAATGTCATTCTGTCGTGCCTATGTCTTGCGCCGCGCTTAACGAAGGACCTGTCGGCTTTTGCAACTACTATAAGAGGCTTTGCGCTGCTTGCAGATGGCAGCTCGAATCCTCCTGAAAGAGATGCAATCTCAAGTATGTGCGCTCCGCGTTTTTCTGAGGCTTCCAAGTGTCTTGCAAGGCGCGCGCGCGCTTCCTCGAAAAGCTCCGGGTGTCGTATTGCATCGGAGGAGAGAGATGAAAAGCCGGGAAGAGGAGATGTGATAAAGCCGTATGTCGCAACTGAGCGCGGAGCGGGGTCGCCCGTAAAAATAATGTAAGGAGAAAATTCATCTTCTTTCTTTTGCGTGGGCAACTGATAGGCGTTGTGTTCGAGCGCAAGAACGATAGTGTCTGGCGGAAGAATATCGAGCAGGGTAGTGCCGTCGCAGGACGAAGACTCATCTGGCGAGACAGGAAGAAATTGTGCGTTATCGATAGATGAAATTGAGGATTGTGTAGCAGGCGAGAATGTCCTTATGCTTTCGAGATCGTTGCCAAAAAATTCCATACGCACAGGAAATTCTTCGGCAGGTGACCATGCATCTACAATTCCGCCGCGTACAGAGCATTCTCCTTGTTGGCCGACTTGTGCAACACGCAAGTATCCTGAATGAGTAAGGCTCTCTGTAAGTTCAGTAAAGGAAGGAGACGTAGTTTTGCCGCGAAGAGATATGGAAATGGGAGAAGGGGCTGAATCAGGTATCGGTGTTGCGAGAGATGCGGCAGAGGCAACTACAATGCAAGGGTGCGAATTTGCATCTTTTATATGCGAAGCTGTTTTGGATCGCAGTGCAAAGGCGGTGTGTTCGTCGTCAAGGGGAGGAAATTCGAGGAGAGTGGGTGCTTTTGATTTAAGGGAACATTCGTTTACAAGAATGTTAAGATCAGAGAAGAGTCTATCGGCATCAGGCAGGCCTGGCGTGATGGCAAGAATGCATGAGCTCTTAGATGAGAGGCTTAGCACAAGGAAAGCATCTGATGCACCAGTTAACGATGCAATAGATACACGCCCTCCTGGTTTTTTACCAGGGGGTGCAAATCTTTTACGAAAAAACTCAAGCGCCTTTTTCATCGCCTGAGGAGTATTATATCACGATTTTGAGTGCTGCTGCCATCGCCTGATCCATATCAAAATATTTGTATTCGCCGAGGCGGCCGCCAATTACAAGGTTTGGAATCTTTGCAGCTTCCTCTTTGTACTTGTCTGCGAGCGCTAAAGATTGCTCGTTTGATATGGGGTAGTATGGCTCGTCACCCTTCTTCCAGTTGGCGGGGTACTCGCGCATTATTATTGTTTGAGTCTTTGCCATCACAGCCTTGTCTTCTGGGTGGTAATGCTTGAACTCATGTATGCGCGTGTAGGGGACATCAATGTCTGGATAATTGACGACGCTTGTGCCTTGATAGTCTGTGATGTTGAGCCTTTCGGTTTTAAATCGAAGGCTACGCCAAGGAAGCTCGCCGTAGCGGTAATCAAAGAGCCTATCTATTGGGCCGCTATAAAAAACTTTTACGCCGGGGAAATCGCCAAGTTTGTATGGACGATTACATTCAACAGTTATTCCGGGGTGATCAAGAAGATTTTCGAAAAGGCTATTGTAGCCTCTAAGCGGAATGCCTTGATTGTAATCGTTGAAGTAGTTGATGTCGTAGTTCTCGCGCACAGGCACACGGCGTATGATGCCAGGGTCGATGCTCTCTGGCGGCTTACCCCACTGTTTTGATGTGTATCCGCGGAAGAAAGCATCAAAGAGGGCAGTGGAGTGTCTTTCGTCTTTCATGAAGGAAGACACTTCAGAAGGAGAAAGTTCGGTGCCGAAGAATTTATTGATTAGTGTAAGCCCAAGGGGGAGGAAATAGTTTTTCCCGTTGTGGTGGGCGAGAACCTTATGCTGATATCCATTAAATTCAGTGAATCGGCGAATGAAGTTCCATACTTGATCATCGTGCGTATGGAAGATATGAGATCCGTAGGAGTGGATTTCAATCCCGGTTTCGGGATCGATTTCGCAACGGACATTGCCGCCAACGGCAGGGCGAGAGTCGATAACAAGAACTTTACGCCCAGCTTCTGCCAGTCTTCTTGCAATGGTGCAGCCCCATATTCCTGCACCAGCCACTACAGCATTAATCTCTTGCATAGGTTAATTATATCAAAATTACCTAGGCGATTTTGTTGGTGTTGCTCAATTCACTGAAAGTTGATCAATTAAATGAGACAAATCAGAAAGGCAAGTTGTCAAGGTGG
>JAGBWQ010000016.1 GCA_017629735.1 Kiritimatiellia bacterium | reverse complement strand
TGGAGGGGATCTTGCAATGTAGCGCCGAGGAAATCACACTGCTCATCACCGCTCTCAGAACTCTTCCACTTAAGGTTATCGAATACATTCTCCCACATCATATTAGCACCAGTCTTTGCATTTGATTCTATGGCGCTCCGACGGAATGCTTCTCTTATCCTTGTTGCCACTCCAGAGAAGCCCTCGATATAGCCATACGAATTCTGAAATTCTTTATCGCCCGTAAAGATGTAGTCTCTGGCATCATCTGGCGTAGCCTCATCTGCTTTTGAATAAAGCGTATTGAACTCATTTGTGCTCGCCGCATAGAAATCGATTGGCGTTCCCTCTACAACGGCCGCCATTATACGTGGGTCTTGCGAATAAGGATTTGCACGGAAATCATTGTTGCCAGATTTAATCTCGCAAGCTGTGCCATCATTAGGCCCTGTGCCTCCCTCACGCAAGGAATAAATATTATCGACTCCATCGCCCTTGTCGTATGTGGCATAAGTGCGCCAGTAAAACTCGCTCTGCCCGAGATTATCTAACGCAGCTAAGACATTTCCGCCTTTCCGCTTGTTAAAGCCTGCGCCATTGAGATCAGTATACGCAAGATAGTGACGATTTATTTGGTTGCCGCTCGTTGCAGAGTCTCCTACCCTTGGAATGAACGCAAGCTCTCCGATCGACTGGAGATACTCTTGGTCGCTCGTAAACATAAAGATGTCGCCATCGCGCCCATCCGTTCCAAGAAGCCCATCAATGCTTGTAAGCCAATTTTCTTTCTTTAATGCATCGTCTTTATTTGCCGTTACGGCGACCCAGTTCTCTGGTGCATAATTATAACGCGGGTCAGCAATATAGAGCCTATTCCACTGCAAGAATTCAAGCGTTTCACCTTCTCCACCACCAGCAGCTTGGGCTTGCTGAACATGTTCCTTATACCCCAATTTAATTATTATATTTCCAGGAAACTCAAGAATTGGCGAGTTGTCTTCTCCACCTGCAAGCGTCTTCCATTCGCCAAGCTGCATCTGACTTCTATCACCATAAATTTCGTCATCCTCAGGTCGTGCAGGAACTATATCGTAAGTATCATCACCGTTAAATGCGCGAACCCAAACCGCAACATGGGGTACGAACTCTTGGCCATTAAGAGGATTGTCTGCATTACGCCCCTCTCCCGAAGGAAGCTCTTGCCACACCCCACCTTGCGGCATAGGAAGCTGGCTCTTGCCTCCTTTAACTAAATCGTCCCACCACTTACAAATTATACCCTTCTCATCACGCGGCTGAAAACATTTTGTATCGCTTGCAAGGCCATCGAAGCTATACCACTGTTCAACATCACCCGTCTTGCTGTTTTTCTTTTCAACTATATAGAAGAGTGAAAGATTCGAATCGGGCTCTGCACTCTCAGCCGATGCATCAAATTCAGCAAGCGCGTCTTCTTGCGAAACAATCTCGTGTGCAAACGAGAAATTGCGTTCACCTTTTATGTTTGAAGCACGTGCAGAATAAACACCATTTTTCCAGCCACCCTGCACCGCATCTAACCTCTGTCCTCGAAGCGGGTGAACATACGTGTCTTCACCACCTGCTTGAAGACGACTGTCTATATTTGCAGGCGCGAAGAAAATTCTAAAAAGCGCCTCACCCGAAAAACTCGTTTTGTAATTGTTTTTTATGTGCGCCCTCTTAAAAGGAAATGCCATAACACCGCTTGCGGCAAGATCTAAAACTTTAACATTAAGGACACACTTTTTAACCGTAACTGTATACGGATACTTTTGAACGCCATCTTCTTCTACTGGAGTTCCATAATCGCCCGTTGCAACATCTTCGACCTTGCGCGCAATTTTTATAGATGTATTCTGATCCATTCCAAGTGCGCAAATCATCGGAGCAGTCTCCGTGCACGGCATACAATAGGAAAGAGGAACTTGGTCTTTGTCGAGATAGTCGTATAAACACGCCATGCCTACGCCTTGCACCATCTTAAATATTGGAGCTGCAACACCTGGATCATTCGCTGCATCAAGCGCATCTTCCGCAGATGACGCATCGTATGTTGACCACGGCTGATTCTTCGAGCCGGCCTCAAGATTATAAACCTTTTTCGTCACTCCGCCGATATTGTTCGTCGGAGGGAACCAAGTGTCAGTTATAAAAAGCGCATTGGAAACTGTAACATAATCGCTCTTACTATAAATCTGTCCATTACGCGTTCCTATGTAATCCATCCACGGCGCAAAAGGATTTCCCTTGCCTGCAACTACATTGAAGTCGGCCAATGAAACGAAATAATTTGGTGTTAAATTACTCGCCTTATCAAAAACTGCATCAAGCTGTGCAGCATTATCAGGAAAGAGCGGCGAGAGATTAAATCTGCAATTTGATGCGCTCGAGCGCCTCTCGTTTGCGAGCACCTTGTTAATATCAAAGCAGTCTGAAACATCTACTGCACAGAACGCATAGCGGCCAAGGTCGAACGCCAAATTTTGCCATTCTGCAGTGCGCGTCTTGCGCGAAAAAATACGAACTTCATTTATGATTGCGGGCGGCAAATATGCAAGCGACTCAAGAGTAAGAGTTGAAACCGTGAATTTTGTGTCAACTTCTCCAAACGGCATAAAAACTCTATTCGACCAATAGCCGCCGTTTTCGTCGTTATTAGCTCCTGGATATTCAAGCGAAGGCCCAACCCCAGGATACAAGTCGTCATAAATTCCTTCTACGCGCTGCTCGTCGTTATTCAGCGTTCCGTCTATTCGAGAAATCGCATTTGCAAGAGCCGCCTTAAGAAGAGCACGTGATGTCACACTGCGCCGCAAATAACTTGAAGGCTTTCTGCTCTCTCTCATAAAAACAGAAAAACTTACGGCAGAGACTACCATAAACGATAGCATTCCAAGTACTATCAAAAGGGCGGACCCTTTTCTGGAAAGGCGTTCATTCATTATCAATTTTCCCTTTCCGGTATAGCGCGCTCTTCGGGCTGAAGCCTAAAGAAATTAGGCAAATACACGCCTGTCGAATAAGATGTATCTGCACCCGCCGTCCCATCTCCAGATCCAAGCGTCGCCGTCTTTTCAATTATAAACTCGTAGGGATTTCCCCACGGATCAAGAAGCTTGCCGCTACTTGATAATGAAGCAGAGAAAAGGACTGGCACCTTCTCGCCATTCTCCCCTGTCTCACCTCCGAGAATCATCGAAAGAGAGGACTCATTGCACTCAGTCCAGCTGCCAGTATCATAGCCGTTGAGCGATCGATTCTTCGCATACTGCTCAAACGCGATAATGGCGTTTGTGATCTCCTTCATTTCCTGAATCGCCTTGGTGATCTTCGCCCTTCTGCGTGCTTGTGTTGTACTAATACCAACTGCCCCCATAAGAACGGCAATCATCGCAAGAACCACAAGGAGTTCCACCAGTGTGAAGGCCCGCCTTTTCATATTACGGATCCTCCGGATAAGTTGTTAAATCGTCCGCATTGCCGGGATTGCCATCGGGGCCTCGACTGCGAACACCTATTGTAAACATAGACTTCGTGCCACCGCTCCCTGCGTCTCTTACATTTTGCTTCTTCCCCTGCTTTGCATCTGCATAAGAGACTTGTTCCTGAGCAGCGGCAAAAGCACGATCAGTTCTAAGCGCGCCATTGTCCCAAAGAGAAACCGCCCTATACTGCATATCCTCCTTTGTGACAAGGCCTGGCAAAATATTATCGTAATTGTCGTGCTTCTTTCCTAAATCACTACGAGTCTCATTAAGATTCACAACTCCTGCAACACCAATGCGCCACGCAATAGACGACTGGTTAAACACCATCGTAAGCGCCGTGATAAGCATGGAAAGAAGAAGGCATGCAACAAGCAATTCGATGAGAGTAAAACCTCTCGCCGAAGCGAACTTCTTTAAATATTGTCTTTGCAAACTCACTTGTCACCATCTCCCTGAAAGCGCACTTCCGAGACATATACTGGCTGCATAAGCAGCTGATCCTTCCTGCGAGAGCAGCGGAATGATAACTGAATAACGGTGCCCTTCCTTGAAACCACAAGCGCGTATTGGAAGTCGGACGGAAGAGACGGAAGCGAACCTTTATAAGGAGAGGGAATACTTGCGTTTGTACTCTGCCACGCACTATCTGCCGTAGAGCGAGGATCTCCCTTCACACGGAAACGCACTTGTTCACGATCTTCAATATGTTCAACATAATCCAACCATCCCCCTGCCGGATAAAGACCATCCGCAACATTGCGACTTTCAGTAGTGGTGTCGCGCGGCTCATCTCCAATCTCAACCCACTGAGACCACGGCATATTCGTCGCCGAAAGGCCCTGAACCAACGGAGC
>JAGBWQ010000136.1 GCA_017629735.1 Kiritimatiellia bacterium | reverse complement strand
TCACCGATATATTCGAATCTTGACTTTCTAGACATGTTGCACATGTTCCTATTTTACTACGGTGCACAGTATTTGACGAACGGGCCACTCTTGGAATGTTCCATTTTCTGAATTGGGTGCACACTATTCTAACGAATCGCGGTGTCTCAATAAATTTGTCAATTTGAGGAATTAAGTTAAGAAAATTTGATATACTACAATTCATGAATGGATATAATTGCGTAGTCTGCATCAAGCAGGTACCAGACACCAAGAAGGTGACTGGCGATGCCATGAAGGCCGATGGCACCATCAACCGTGCGGCTTTGCCTGCAATTTTTAACCCCGAGGATAAGAACGCTCTTGAAGCGGCTCTTTCGGTAAAGGAACGCTACGGCGGCACAGTTACCGTGATAACGATGGGTCTCCCTGCTGCAACGGCAGTCCTTCGTGAGGCGTTGATGTGCGGCGCAGATAGGGCGGTGCTGGTCACCGACCGTAAAGCTGCAGGCTCCGACACTCTTGCCACGAGCTACATTCTTTCTCAGGCAGTCAAGACTTTCAATCCCGACCTCGTTTTCTGCGGGCGTCAGGCTATCGACGGCGATACGGCTCAGACGGGCCCTCAGATTGGTGAGAAGCTCGGCTTTGCAGTTGTTACTTATCTTGAAAAGCTCGATCTCGATGGAAAAACGGCAATTGCTGTGCGCGATATTGGCACAGGTACTGAAACTTGCCGTGCTTCCTTGCCCGCGCTTTTCACCGTGACGGAGAAATTTGGCGAATTGAGGCCCTTTATTATGCGCCGCGTGATGAAGTGCAAGAATGCCGAGCCTGAAATCCTCGATTGCAACGCTATTGGTTGCGATGAGGCGCGTTGCGGCTTCGCCGGCTCTCCCACGAGCGTCAACAAGATTGAGTCCGTTGTTCTCGCTGGCGGCGAGTTCAAGGAAATTCCCGCTACCGACGAAGGCATCAATACGCTTGTTGCTGGGTTGATCAAAGATCATACGATCGGTTGATATCTTTAACATCACAATATCCAAACAAATGAAAAACACAAAAGGTGAAGTCTGGGTTTTCGCCGAACAGGAAGAGGGGAAACTCTCTGAGGTTCCTTTTGAGCTTCTCGGCAAGGCGCGCGAGTTGGCTGGCGTTCTTGGTGTTAAGGTTGGCGCAGTGCTGATGGGCTCTGGTGTGGAGTCGCTCTCTGGAGATCTTTTTGCTGCTGGCGCAGATGTCGTACATCTCATCGACGATCCGGCTCTCGCGGTTTTCCGCAATAAGGCTTATCGCCATGCCATGGTCGAGCTCGTAAAGGAAGCATCTCCGCAGATCGTCATTTTCGGCGCTACGCACATGGGGCGCGATCTTGCTCCGTCCGTCGCTTCCGCGCTTGGCTGCGGCCTTACAGCCGATTGCACCGATCTTCAGATCGGCGACTACGAGGATAAGAAGACGAAGGAGACATTCACGAATGTTCTTCATCAGATTCGTCCTGCATTTGGCGGCAACATCATCGCAACTATCGTCAACGCTCGCAACTGGCCGCAGATGGCGACCGTGCGCGAGGGCGTTATGAAGCCTTTGGAGCGCGAAGAAGGGCGCAAGGGCGAGATAGTCAAGCATGCTTCTCACCTCGATGGCGTTGAAATTCCTGTTGAGGTTGTTGAGATTATCCGCAAGACTTCGTCCGTCAATCTTAAGGGCTCGCGAATCATCGTCTGCGGTGGTGCAGGTGTAGGCTCGAAGGAGAATTTCAAGCTTCTTCACGATCTTGCCAATGCGCTTGGTGGTGCAGTCGGCGGGTCGCGCGCGGCAGTCGACCTTGGCTATTGCGAACACGAGCGTCAGATTGGACAGACAGGTGTTACGGTGCGCCCTGCGCTTATGATAAGCTGCGGCGTTTCTGGTGCTGTCCAGCATCTTGCTGGCATGCAGGACTCTGCAAAGATCATCGCCATCAATACCGATAGAGATGCGCCTATTTTCCAGGTTGCGCACTATGGCATCGTTGGAGATTTGAATGTAGTCGTTCCAAAGTTGATCAAGGCCATTCGTGCCAAGGGGGAATGATAAAATGGGTAATTTCTACAAGGACAACAAGGATATCGAGAATGTCATCGACCTTCTCGATTTGAGCGAGGTCGCCTCTCTTCTCGAGGAAGATTTTAAGTTCGCCAAGGAGTACGATTTCGCGCCGAAAGACGCGGCAGATGCGATCGACAACTATAAGCGTGCGATCGATCTTTGCGGCGACATTATGGCCAATCGCATCGCTCCTCTTGCGGAGGAGACGGATCTCGTCGGCAATACGCTGAACGAAGATGGCTCCGTGACGCGTGCTCCCGGCATGAAGCTCGCCATTGAGCTTTTCGGTAAGACTGGCCTTATGGGCGTTACGATTCCTTACTATCTTGGCGGTCTTAACATGCCTTGCACCGTTCTTACGGCTTGTAACGATATCGTAAGCCGCGGCGATGCGGGTCTTATGAACCTCTTTGGTCTTCAGGGAATTGCAGAGACGATCAACTGGTTTGCCGACGAGGATATCAAGAAGGAATATGTCCCGCGCCTCGTTTCTGGCGAATGGACTGGTGCTATGGTTCTCACCGAGCCAGATGCAGGCTCTGACCTTCAGTCTGTTAAGACTTCCGCTTATCAGGATAAAGATGGCGTCTGGCGCGTTAATGGCGTTAAGCGCTTCATTACCAACGGTTGTGGCGAAGTTCTTCTCGTTCTCGCTCGCACCGAGCCTGAGTTCAGTGATGGCCGCGGTTTAAGCTGCTTGCTCGTTGAGAAGGGGCCTTGGGTCAAGGTGCGCCGTCTTGAGAACAAGCTTGGCATCCATGGCTCGCCCACGTGCGAGATGGTCTTCACGGAAGCTCCTGCCAAGTTGATTGGTCTTCGCAAGCGTGGTCTTATCACCTATGTTATGGCGCTTATGAATGGCGCGCGTATGGGTATTGCCGCGCAGGGAACGGGCATTGCAGAAGCTGCTTATCGCGCGGCGCGCGACTATGCTGCTTCAAGAAAGCAGTTCGGCGTTACGATTGACACATTCCCCGCTCTTCGCGAGCTTATGTCGACAATGTCTGTCGAGCTTCAGGCTTCCCGTCTTCTTACTTACTATGCGGCCAAGAATGTCGACTTGGAGTTCGGTCTTGGCAAGAAGTTTGAGGCCCTTAAGGGAACGCCCGAGGCGCAGGCTGTTCGCGCGCGTCTTAAAAAGTATGCGGCGTTCAACAAGATGCTCACGCCCATGGCGAAATATTATGGCTCCGAGCTTTCGATGCGCAATGCGCAGGGTGCGATTGCCGTCCTTGGCGGCTCTGGCTTCATGAAGGATTATCCTTGCGAGCGTTACCTTCGCGACAGCCGCATCACGACGATCTACGAGGGAACTTCTCAGTTGCAGGTCGTTGCCGCGATTGCAGGCGTGACAGGCGGCCTTGTGCACGATGTCATCGACGATATTCTCGGCGAAGGTTGGAGCAGCGCACATCCGCGCATGACTGCGCTCTTGAAGTCTCTTGATGATGCCGTTGAGTATGTCAAGGGTCGCGAGGATTCGAAGACTTATCACGATCTTTCCGCGAGAAAGCTTGTTGATGCTGCAATTGCGCTTATTATCACGGCTCTCTTTGTGAAGGCTGCTGAGAAGTTCGATTACAAGAAGGCTGCTCTCGAGTTCTGGCTGAATATGGAGTTTCCGCGTGTTAAGGGCGAAATTGAGCAAGTTATGTCGGGCTATGCAGGCTCGGCAGATAAGTTCGAGACCTTGGCGCCGGTTGTTCCGGTCGAGGACTAAAGAAGTCCTTTAGTATAGGTAAAAGAAAATCCGCGGCAAAGGCTGCGGGTTTTCTTTTACCTGTTTAGTTCGTGTGAAGTGTGCAAGAGTGGCAAAATATGATATAATTAAACTACTTAACACTGCTGTCCTTTTGCTATTGGATAGCAGTAAAATAATACATTTAAACGAGTAATGAGAAAATCAATTATTTTGGCTTTTGTGGCGGCTATTTTCGCCACGCCTGTATTTGCGGCGACTTACAAGGTAGAGGCCGATAAGAAAGATGGAATTTACCGTTGTGGAGAGAAGGCGACATTTACTGTTACTATTCTCGATACAAAGAATCTACTTAAAAGCGATCTTAAACAAGATGTGCAGCTTGATAATTTCGGAACGCAGATTGTCGCGAAATCTGCGTTCGATATGGTGAAAGGGGCGAAGTTTTCGATTTCGGGAACGCTCAACCAGCCAGGCTTTTTGCGCCTTACGCTTCCTCAGACGAAAAGCCCGCCTCATGCCGATGTAAGGATACATAGCGTTGCTTTCGAGCCAGAGAAGATCAGTAAGGGTAGTCCATCCCCCGCCGACTTTGATGAATTCTGGACTGAGGCGCAAAAGAAAATTGCTCGTGAAGTGCCTCTCGATCCGCGCATGGAGCTGATAGCCGAGCGTTCGACTGGTCAGTTCGACTTCTATCACATTTCGTTTGCCACATACGCTCGCCGTATCTATGGCTATTTCTCTGTACCGAAGGACAAATCCAAAGCGCCGTTCCCTGTTCGCATCAGCGTCAATGCTGCTGGCTTTGGAAACTGGTCTAACAATATGCAAGGCAGTCCAGATGCGATTTGCGCACAGTTTGCAGTTTACGATTGGCCAATGGATTGGAAGTGGCAAGAGAAGGGGTTGAAGAGCAAGTATGACGAGTTGAATGCTCAGTGCGATGCGAAGTATTCCTGCGGCTTATACTGTGTAGCAGGCATCACTCATTCGCGTGAGGAATATTTCTTCTATCCGGTTATCCTTGGCATCAATCGCGCAATTGATTGGATTGCAACTTCCTTCCCTGTTGATGCTGCTAATTTCTCCTATCAGGGAATTTCTCAGGGCGGTGGCTTTGGATTCTATCTTTGCGCGCTTAACCATCGCTTTACTCGCGCAGCGTTTTATGTGCCGGCAATCACCGACACCATGGGCTATCTTGCAGGTCGCGAGAGCGGCTGGCCGAAGATTGTCGAGAGAAACTCGTCCACGCCAGAGCGCCGCGCCGCGGCAGAGCGTTGGACACCTTATTTCGATGCCGCAAATTTTGCATCGCGTATCAAGTGTTCCGTTAGGGTTGCAGTTGGATTTTCCGATGACGTATGCCCGCCATGCGCAGTCTATGCTTCCTACAACGAGATTAAGGTGAAGGATAAGGCTATTCTAAACGGTATCGGCATGACGCACGATTGTTTCCCTTCTTTCTGTGATGAGCTCGGTCGCTGGGCCACACAAGTTGGTATATGCATACAATAATAGCCGTACTGAAAGTGGGACTTGGATTTGTTAAAATTCAAACATCAAACATAGCTGCCGTCTGAAGAAACCGAAAACATTATGAAGTTTAATGCGTACACTTACATGTACCATCCAGACGGACAGCTCGCCACGGCCAACAACGAACGCGCAGACGCCAACCGCAGTACGGTAGGGCGCGATGACCCCATCGCGCCAGACGAATTCAAGAAGGTTCTTCCGACCTAGGCGCAACTGGGACAATGCGTCTTCGATGCGGAGAAGCAGATTGAAATTTTGAATGTTTGAATGAGGGTTTAGAGAATTAGGTGAAGGTTTGAGGTGAAGGTGAAGAAGGGTGGGTTAATGTTTGAATGTT
>JAGBWQ010000135.1 GCA_017629735.1 Kiritimatiellia bacterium | reverse complement strand
GCGGCAAGTGCGGTGGGTGAGAAGGTGAAATCTATTCAAGGAGAAAAATATGTTGTCCGCTGATACGAAAAGTTCAATCGATAGAATTTGGAATGTATTTTGGTCGAACGGTATGACTAATCCGCTCGTCGTTGTTGAGCAGATTACGTTCCTTATCTTCATGAAGCTCTTGGACGATAATCAGATCATGCAGGAGCGCAATGCCAATCTTCTTGGGACGAAGCTGAAAGACCCTGTTTTTAAGAAGGGTATTTGCGTTATTCAGGAAGATCCGCGCATTGAAGCTCCTTACGAAGATTTGCGCTGGCAGAACTTTAGGCATAAGCAACCTGAAGAAATGTTCCGCATTGTGCGCGATCTCGTATTCCCATTCGTGAAGACGCTCGGCTCTGGGCGCGATAGCGCATTTAGTCGTTATATGGCTGATGCGCAGTTTGAGATTTCGAAGCCGAAGGTTCTTGACGTAGCCGTAAACGAAATTGAGGCGATGCACCTTACCGGCAAGGACATGATGGGCGATATTTATGAGGAGCTTTTAGACCGAATCAAATCATCGGGCGAGAATGGGCAGTTCCGCTCGCCTGGTCACATTATCGCAATGATGGTCGAGCTTGTTGAGCCGAATTTAGATGATGAGATTATCGATCCTGCGATGGGAACGGCAGGGTTTATCGCGGCATCGGCGCGGTATCTCACGACGCACTATGCGAAGGAACTTAAGAACACAAAGCGTCAGGAGCACTTCAAGACTACGATGTTTACGGGCTACGATATAGACATGAAGATGCTCCGAATCGGCGCGATGAATATGATGCTACACGGCGTGGAAGCGCCTGATATTCGCTTTAACAATTCTATCGAGCCAGATTCTACGAAACGAGCAGGCTATACTCTCTGCCTAGCTAATCCTCCATTCGCAGGGAATATGACTGAGATTGCGATTGCGCCCGATCTCTTAGCCATCGCGAACACCAAAAAGACGGAGCTACTCTTTCTTTCGCTTTTTACTAAGTTATTGAAGATTGGCGGCAGATGCGCGTCGATTGTTCCGCAGGGCGTTTTATTCGGTTCGTCCAAAGCGCATGTCGGAGTTAGGAAGGAGCTTGTTGAAAAGCAGAAGCTCGTTGGCGTTATTTCAATGCCGTCTGGTGTATTTAAGCCGTATTCAGGAGTTGCGACGGCGATTCTTATTTTCACCAAGACTGATCATGGTGGAACTGATAATGTCTGGTTTTACAATATGGAGGCGGATGGCTTTTCGCTCGACGATAAGCGCGAGGTCGTAAAGGAGAACGATATTCCTGATGTTATCGCGAAGTTCAAGGAGCGTGATCCAAAGAAGCAGAACGATCGTAAGGCAAAGTGTTTCTTCGTTACGAAAGATGAAATTGTAGCCAACAACTATGTTCTATTGTTTAACAAGTACCGTGAAGTTGAGTATGTCGCTGAAGAGTTTCCGCCGACGAGTGAACTATTCGAGAAAATTGAACAGTTGAGTAAATCGTTTTCCGCAGGGCTTAAGGAATTGAAAGGAATGCTCTGATGGCGGCGAAGGGGAATAGTTTAACGCGCATAGGCGCAGACGTTGTGCGAAAAGTGCGGTTGGGCGATTTGCTAGAACCCTACAAAGAACTAAATGTAGATGGCAAGTTTCCTGTCGCTGCAGTTGGAAGGTATGGAATTAGGCTTCGCGATGAAATATATTCCAAAGAACTGTCTAAGGACACTTCGAAAAATAGGTTGATTTTCAAGGGTACACTTACCGTTGGGATGGGATCGAAGCAAATAGACATTGGCATTTTATCAGAAGATAAAAGTTATGCGGTTTCGCCCGCCTATCATACATATCGGATAAATGGCGTTGATTTTGATTATCTGCGTTATTGTCTCGAAGCAAGAAACTCAGATATGTCAAAACGCTATATGATAGCGAGTTGTAGACAAGGTAAGACGATTGATTTTAAGAGCTGGCTTGATTATGAAATTCCTGTTCATGAAGAGCGGG
>JAGBWQ010000134.1 GCA_017629735.1 Kiritimatiellia bacterium | reverse complement strand
TCACCGATATATTCGAATCTTGACTTTCTAGACATGTTGCACATGTTCCTATTTTACTACGGTGCACAGTATTTGACGAACGGGCCACTCTTGGAATGTTCCATTTTCTGAATTGGGTGCACACTATTCTAACGAATCGCGTCATTAACACTTCACGCGTTTCGTGCTTTAAGTCTCAGCGAATAAATGCTATAATTCCCTAATAATATGACCATTGCATATCCAGTAAAAAAGGGATTGTATCTAAACATCACCAATCGCTGCCCTTGCGATTGCGCTTTTTGCCTCCGCAAAAACGCTGACGGCGTCTATGGATCAGACTCTCTCTGGCTCGATCACGAGCCTTCTTTCGACGAAATAATCGCCGCGCTTAATAAGCATAATCTCGCTGACTTCTCCGAAATCGTCTTCTGCGGCTATGGCGAGCCAACCGAAAGAATCGACATCGTTTGCGAAGTGGCAAAGCACATCAAAGATGCCTACCCTTCCATTCCAATCCGCCTTAACACAAACGGCCTTGCCGATCTTATCCACAGCAAGCCAACCGCTCAGCTTCTTAATAATCTGATAGACACAGTCTCAATCTCGCTCAACACCCCCAACTCCGCCGAATACGAAGCGCTCTGCCGTCCAAAATTCGGAAGTTGCAGCTGGCAGGCGATGATCGACTTCGCAAAAGAATGCACATCTCATGTGCCCAATGTAATTCTTTCAATCGTCGGCGAACCTATCACCTCGCCTGAAAAACAAGAAGAATGTCACTCCATCGCAGAATCCATAGGAGCAAAACTGCGGATCCGCCCATACGAATGATAGAATAGCTTCTTAAAGAGACGGAAAGTAAGCATGAATTTACGGCTGTTTAAACTTATTGCCAGTAATCCCAAAACCATAATCGGCGCTCTTTTAATCGCCGTCTTTCTCGGCCTTCACGCATGGCGCAATCTTGCTGTTGATGTCTTCCCTGACATCTCCATTCCGCGCGTCACAATTATGACCGAAGCTGGCGGGCTTACTGCCGAAGAAGTTGAACAGCTCGTAACAATTCCCATCGAATCGGCCGTAAACGGAATACCAGGCGTTTCAAAAATACGCTCAAGCTCAAGCGGCGGTCTTTCGTTTGTCTGGGTCGATTTCGACTGGAATGTTGATATTGCGCGCGCGAGATTTGATGTATTCGACAGACTCTCACGCGCGAAAGAAACGCTTCCTGAAGAAGCGCACACAGAAATAGCGCCTGTTGTTTCCGTAACAGGCGAGATAATGCTCGTTGCTCTGACGGCCAAGGCAGATCCTCTTAAAATTAGAGAAATAGCAGAATACGATCTTCGCACCCGCCTTATGGCCGTTCCTGGCATTGGAGAAGTTGCCGTAATTGGCGGGCGCCTACCCGAATACCGCATCGGCGTAGATCCGCGCAAAACAGCCGCGGCAGGGCTGACGCTTTTTGATGTAATCGAGGCGGCGCGCGATTCGCGTACATTTTTAAGCGGCGGATATCTTGCAGATGTTGCAGGCGAGGAAGTGCCTCTTAGGCAAGTCGCGCGTGCCGACAATCTTAATGAGCTTCGCGCCACCCCCATTCCTCTTGCAACGAAAGGAAGCATCAGGCTTGGTGATATTGCGACAGTATCTGTCGCTGGAGAGCCGCGCCGCGGCAGCGCATCTTTTAACGGACAAGAAGCGATTGTTCTTTCCGTTCAAAAGTCGCCAGGCGGGAATACTCCCAAATTAACGAAAGAATTGGAAGAGACGCTCAAAGATTTCGCCTCGTCCGTTAAAGGCCTTGAAATTGAAGTTCATACAGACGCATACCGACAGGCCGACTTTATTGCCGCGTCTGTCGCTGGAGGAACTGAAGTTGTAAAAGGCGCAGTGATTGTAGTTGTCATCGTCCTTCTCGTTACGCTCCTTGAAATAAGAACTCTTTTAGTTGTTCTTCTTACAATGCCCTTTTCAATGCTGATCGCTCTTGCGCTCTTCCCTGCGCTTGGCCTTGGCATAAATGTAATGACTCTTGGCGGCTTTGCAATCGCCGCTGGCGACATAGTAGACGCCGCCATTATCTTTACAGAAGTCATCCGCCGCAAGTTAGGCGAGAATGCGGCAAAAGCTCCGTCTGAGAGAAAAGCGAATGCCTTGGTAATTGCAGAGGCCGCTTCTTCCGTCGCGCCAAGCATTCTTTTTTCGACGCTTATTGTCGTTATTGTATTTACGCCCCTTCTTATGCTTTCAGGCCTTGAAGGAAGCTTCTTTAAGCCGCTCGCGCTTTCATACATCGCCATTTTCACGATGTCTCTAGTCGCGGCATGGACGGCTGTTCCTTCCCTTTGCGCAATCTTTCGCATTTCAAAGCCAACATTCTCTCTTGGCTTGAACATTATGCGCGTCATCTACAAGCCTTTTCTCGCTATTGCGATACGCTTGCCAAAGACAATTCTCTTACTCGCCATTTTAGCATCTGCCGCGGCCGTTTATGTAGCAAGCAATTTCGGCTCTAGCTTCTTGCCGCCGTTCAAGGAGGACTCATTTAATGTTATGCTGTCGCTCCCGCCCGGCGCTTCTCTTGCCGAAATGGAGCGCGTCAGCGAGGCTGCAGTTCCTGCAATAAAGGAAATACCAGGCGTTATCTCTGTGACGCGCCGCACAGGTCGCGCTGAACGAGATCAGCATGCAGAAAGCGTCTCCACCAGCGAGTTTATCGTACGCGTAGACTTAAAGAGCGATACCGATGCTATTCGCGAGGAAATACGCGAGCGCCTCGGCGATATTCCAGGCGCATCTCTCGTCGTGGGATACCCTATCGCGCACAGAATAAGCGCAGTCCTTTCAGGAACCGAAGCAGAAATTGCCGTTAATATCTTTGGTGAAGACGTGCGGGTTTTGCGCAACACCGCCGCGAAAATCAAAGAGGCGCTTGAAAACATGAATGGAATTGCCGATGTTCGCGCCAACAGGGAAATCACCGTAAAGACCCTTCGCATAAATTACGACATGGATTCTTTAGTGGAAGCTGGCATAACGCCGAGGGAGGCTGGCGAGCAGGTGGCCGCGGCATTTAACGGCGTTATTGTAGGTGAAGTTAGAGACGGCATACGCCGCAGGAACGTGACCGTTCGTCTTGAAGGCGATGAAAACGCCTACGACGCACAAACCGTCAAATCGCTCATTCTTTCAAGCCGCAACGGCAAGCGTGTTCGCCTCGATGAAGTTGCAGAAGTTATCCCCGAGGAAGCTCCAAATCTGATGCTTCGTGAAGGCGGCAGAAGAAAAGCCCTCATATCGTGCAACCCAGACGCAGGTGTAGACACCGGCTCTCTCGTCTCGAAGATGCGCGAGCGTCTGTTGCCAATAGCAGAGGAAAACGCCTGCACAGTTTCATTTGGCGGCAGCTATGAAGCGCGAGAGAGCGCGGCGAAGCACCTTACTGTTCTTTGCGCCGCGCTTGGAGTTGTCATCTTCTTTATTCTCGTCTTTGCACTTAAGTCAGCACGCGCGGCAATATTGACGCTATTTAATATTCCGCTCGCCTTAATTGGTTCTGTCGCTGCCGTTTCACTTACCGACAGCGTTCTTTCTGTATCGTCTCTCGTAGGGTTTATTACGGTAATTGGCTTTACTCTCAGAAATGGAATCCTGCTTCTAAATTGCTACCATGAGCGAATGGAAGGTGGAGCAACATTAGTCGATGCAGTAAAAGAAGGCTCTATGGAACGCATGACGCCAATTATCCTAACTTCTCTTACAACAGTAATTGGACTTATTCCGATAATGCTTGCAGGAAACACGCCTGGCGGCGAGCTTTTAGCGCCGCTTGCAATAGTTCAATTCGGAGGACTTATCGGATCTACGATTCTTAACCTTATCGTCCTACCTGCTGCCGCACTCACCTTCAAGGCAGGCGCAGAAAAGCCTATCTCAGCAAAAGTCTCTTCTTTTGCAATTATCGCATCTTTCTTAAGCCTCACAGGTTGCCAAAGCTACGAGCCGATGCCAATCGATTGGAATGAGGAAATGCGTAACGGCGTTACGAACGAAATCATCATCTCTTCACCTAAAGACGCTGAAACTCTTGCGCTTATCGCAAATCGTGAAATAAATGCAATGCGCCTTAAAGCCGCGCTCTCAAAAGAAGTTGCAAAAGAATATGGCTGGTGGGAAGACCCTTCTGTCGACTTCGATTTGTTGCGTATCGTAAATCCAAGCGACCATCCCCTTCTCGGCGGCGTATCGCTCGGTTTTACAATCCCTCTTTCCGGAGCAATCAAGCTTGAAGAAAAATCTGCCGAAATGTATGCTGAGGCAGACCGAGAACAAATCATAGCAGCCGAAAAGGATCTTGCCTTTCAAGCTCGCAAGGAGGCAATCTCTCTCGCATCTCTTCTCGAAACAAAAGCCATACTCGAAAGGTACGACACAGACACGCGTATAACGAAGGCGCGAGAGAATGTAGAAAAGCTTCATGCCTCCGGCGAAGTTTCGGCAAGCGAACTTGCATGGATGCATCGCGCCGTCCACTCGAGAAGACACTCTCTTATGGATATTGAGCGCGAGATTGACGAAAAGGAAATAAAATTGCTTCAGCTTTTAGGTATAAGGCCAGGCGCAAAAATCTCAATTCTTTTCCAGCCTCAATCTGTGAAGGAACGCGAGATTAAGCCAGTAAGCGCCAAGTCTCTTATCCGCCACCCTGCCGTTAAAGCCGCAACGCTCAAACTTGGAGGCAGCGAAGCTCAACTTGAAGCGGAGATAAGAAAACAGTATCCCAACATCAAGCTTGGGCCTGCATATTCCAACGAAGAAGGCCTCGACAGGTTTGGTATTGTAGCAGGCGTTACTCTGCCGCTTTGGAACCGCAACCGCAAAGGAATTGCGCAAGCCAAGGCACAACGCGACCAAACACGCCTTGAAGCAATCGATGTATGGCGCACTCTCGTATGCGATGCGGCCGTAGCCCACTCCTCTTTAGTTAAATTAACAGGGCACCCGCCTGTGCCATCGAGCGAACGGCGCCAAACCGATAAGCTTGCTGATGCTGGCGAGCTTACTCCTCTCGACTATCTTGCTGTTCGTGAAGAAATTCTTGACCAGAAACTTGGAGAAGCCGCATGGAGACGCGATGTCGCAATCGCTGCCGCAGAACTTGAAAAATTCAAACAGTAAAATCTTATGAAAACATTAATAGCCTTTTTTGCTGCAACGATGCTCTTGTGCGGGTGTGACAACTCCCATAAACATTCTGAACATTGTGCGAAAGATCACCACGAGCATGAAGAGGTGGGAAATAAGCACTCTGAGAAAGAGCACGAACACACCGAGCATAAACACACTGAAAAATCTGACAAGAGCATAAAAATCTCCGCCGCGGTTCAGCGCGTTATGGGATTAAAGACCGTCAAAGCTCAAAAGCGCGATATTAAGTCTACCATAACACTGCCTGGTCGCTTTGAACTCCTTCCCGATGCAAGAGAAAGCGTCTCCACCCCTGTTGCAGGTAGGCTTAATTTTGCAGTAAAGCCGCTTGCGACGGTAAAGAAAGGAGATATCCTTTTTACTATAACGGCGCCAGAACTCGTTGCCAGGCAAAACGAAATCGACCTTATTGAAAAGCGCCTTTTAGTATACCGCGAAATCAAAACTAAAAATGCCGCGCTTGAAAACGAACTTGCCGTAAAGAAAGCCGAGCGCGCGGCATTAGTTGCAAATGGCGAAGAAAAAGATGGCGTCATAACATTAAGGGCTACGAATGACGCGCTCGTCGAGCAGTTCAATGCAAAAAATGGAGATTGGCTTGATGTAGGAGAAAGCGCACTTGAGATGACGCGACCAAATCTCCTCCGCTTCAAAGCACTTATCGCAGCAAAAGATGCCGCGCAAATAACAAACTCTCTTAAGGCAAAGGTAGGCGCGTACGAAGGCAAAGTACGCCTTGGTGTCGGTGACGACTCTGGGCTTGTGCCTATCTACATTGTATTTGATGGAGAGATCAACGAAATTGCAGGCGCGCGCAAAGATGCCACGATTTTCCTTTCCTCAAAAGAAAGCGTCTATACGGCCGTACCTTCGAAGTGCATCGTCGACATTAATCTTCAGCCGACTGTTTTCGTTAAAGACGAGCATGACGGCGAAAAATTCATCGCCCTTCCCGTAACCCCACTTGAAAGCTTTAACGGTTGGACAGCCATTGAAGGACCCGCAAAAGAAAATTCCGAGGTGGTTCTCGACGGCGTATACGAGCTTAAATTAGCACTTGGAAGCGACAGCAAGAAGGAAGCCGGCCACTATCACGCCGACGGCACCTTCCATGCAGACGGCGCTTCCCATTAAATATGGTATACTACACGGCAATGAAAAAACCCGCCTGGAGCATTCTGCCGGACGAGTGGAAACCGATCCTTACAGATCGGGGTCTTCGCGCATTTAGAGCAGATCAGATTCTTCAATCGCTGTATCGCGATATGATACTCGATTGGGATAGCGCCACCACTTTGCCGAAAGATTTCAGGGAAACTCTCAAAGAAGAATTTCCTTTGACGAAATTTGAAGTAACGGCCGTATCCGAATCAGCCGATGGGACAAAGAAGCTCCTTATCACATTTGCCGACGGCGAATCTGTTGAGACAGTTCTTATTCCTGCACGAGATCGCTTTACACAATGCATCTCCACACAAGTAGGCTGTGCAATGGGCTGCGCATTCTGTGCGAGCGGCGCTAACGGCCTCGTAAGGTCGCTCAAAGCAGACGAGATTGTCGCCCAGTATATGGCTGCGCGCGCGTATGGAGACATAACAAACATTGTCGTAATGGGCATGGGCGAGCCTTTCATGAATTACGACGAGACAATGCGCGCACTCAAGCTCATTAACGCAGGCAAAGGGCCGAATGTCGGAGCGCGCCACATAACGATTTCAACATGCGGCGTTGTTCCTGGCTTTGAGAAGCTCTCACAAGAAGGACTTCAGTTTGAGCTTTCCGTCTCTCTCCATGCGCCCAACAATGAGATTCGATCGACTCTTATGCCGGTTAATCGCAGCTGGCCAATGGAAGAGCTTCTTGAAACATGCGCTCGCTACACAAAAGCAACAAAGCGCATAATAACATTTGAATATACTGTTGTCGCAGGGATCAACGACTCGCGCGCAAACGCCGAAGAACTAGCGCGCCAAGTTCGCCGCGTTCCAATGGCGAAGGTCAATTTAATCCCCCTCTCGCCCGTATCTCACAGGCCAGATTTTAAGACACCAGACGAACAGACAATGCTTATGTTCCTCGATGTCTTGATGAAGAACGGCATACAGACAATGCTCCGCAGAAGCCGTGGAAAAGATGCCGACGCAGCATGCGGGCAATTGCGTCTCAGGCGCATACGCCAAGACGATTCCACTTGCGCGTAATAATGGTAAAAAGCGGAATTAGCAAAGAAGAGCTTATCAACTGGGGTGGAACGGAAGTTTTCAACCAGGCAATTGCCCTTTGCAATTCAGGCGATGTAAAAGATGTTGTATACGACGACGAGAAGCTTACTGTTTCTGGGAAAATAATTCAGCCAAGCGGGTATGAAATGCCCGTTTCGCTTCAGCTTCTGGCAAACGAAAGAATAAAATCGCTTTGCCCTTGCGCGACCAACCAAAAATTCGGCCGCGTTTGCCCACATGTCGTTGCAATTGGGTTTGCATGCCATGTAATGGAGATGGATCTTCCTGAAGAAAAAGCTCCTGCGCCGAAGAAGGAAGAATCGCCCGAAGTGGATTATATCGAAGTACAGATGAAGCCGCGCTTTTATGCCACTCTCGCAGGCTCGCGCGCTTCGCTTTCGATACGCCTCGATGCAAAATACGGCGATATACGCTTCCCTGCTTGCTCGATGCAGCCGCCGCGCACTGTTTGGCTTGAAGACGAGGACGACCCTCTTGTGCGGCGAGTTCGCTCCATAAGTGCAGAGCGCGCCGCAGTGAAAAAGCTTCTTAAATGGGGCTTTGAACCCGGCTATAAAGAGGGAGATGTCAGGCACTACATTGTAGACCAACAGAAGGTTCTTAACTTCTTAGGAGCAGGCATTCCTGAACTTCGCCGACTTTCCTGGAGATTTGAGCTCTCCGATGCACTTAACAAGATGACCGATGACATGGATTCCATTGTGCCGGTCGTAACAATCAAGGATGCTCCAGGAGGCGCTTTCGATGTTCACTACACATTTGACGCTAGAGGCAAGGCAATCTCGCCAGCAGAAGTGCAAGCAGCTCTAAACAGAGGCGACGGATATCTCTTTAAAGATGGCAAAGTAATCCTCCTCGACTGCGGAGGCATTGAGGCTCTACGCGATGTTTTCAGCGACTGCGCTCCCTCTCAAAATGGTGCAGAAAGAGGCTGGTTTAGAGTAAAAGGCGCTTATGCTCCGTATGTAAAAAGCTCTCTCGACCTTGTGGATTGCGATGTAGAACTTAGTAAAATAGTATCGGGCGTAACTGGTTTACCAGTTAAAATTGGTAACGATGCAGACGTTGCTACACTTGGCGAAGCGTTATT
>JAGBWQ010000133.1 GCA_017629735.1 Kiritimatiellia bacterium | reverse complement strand
TTGTAATCCTTGCCTTCCTTCAGATTCTTGCGCATCCACTTAATAGCCTTCTCGTACTCTTCCTTGTCGTAGATGCCCTCTTCCATGCGGCGGAGAATTTCGCACTCGTCCATGTTCTCTGTTGCAAGGCCGAGATAGTCCTGCATGAAATCAACGTCGACGAAAGAACCTGCAATGCCCATCGAAGACGTGCCGATCGAGAGGTAGCTCTTGCCCTTCATCATGGCAACGGCGAGGCCGGCCTTGGCGAAGCGGAGAATCTTCTCGGAAACGTCAGCAGGAATCTTCGCGGATTCATCGCGGTTCTGCACTTCATGGCCGTAGATGCCGTAAGCGGGCATTCCGCGCTGCGCATAACCAGCAAGCATGCAAGCAAGATAAACTGCACCAGGACGTTCAGTTCCATTGAAGCCCCAAACAGCCTTAGGCATCTGAGGATCGAGATCCATTGTCTCAGTACCGTAGCACCAGCAAGGAGTAACTGAAAGCGAAACACCAACATTGTTGTCGCGGAACTTGTTCGCGCACATCGCAGCCTCAAAGCGGCCACCAATTGTGGTATCTGCGATGACACACTCTACGGGCGTTCCATCGGGATACTTAAGATTGTCGGAAATGAGCTTTGCAGCAGCCTTCGCCATGTCCATTGTCTGAACTTCAAGCGACTCGCGCACTCCGCGACGGCGGCCATCAATAATTGGACGGATGCCGACTTTGGGGAATCCGTTATTCGTGAATACGGTCTGTGCCATTTCATTCCTCCTTAGTTTAACATAAATTTTCTATAATCCGTAATCAGTCACCCTTATGAATGCTGCGACCAAAAACGCATTTTCGCTAATGATACCACACCACTCGTAATCAGTCAATAGCAAGTGAAGATATTACGCCTGCAACTAAAGAACCTGCCTTAAAAAGAGACTCTTCCGATATCTTATCCATCGTATCTGAAGAGGTGTGCCACCACGAATTTTTAGGACCATAGGAAAAGTCTATAATATTAACAGCAGGAAAGCCTCTATCTAAAAATGGCTGATGATCATCCTTAACATGCACATTAGATTTAGAGACTATCGAAGACAACCCTAAAGACGCAGCAACCGAAAGCACCTTTTCCGTGAGCTCTTTTGTTCCATTCGCGGGTATGATGGCATTTAAATCTTTGTCGCCAAGCATATCAACGCAAATGACAGCCTTCACATTTCTCTTTAAAGCTTCTATATTAGAGACGGCACGAATTGAACCTTGTAGGCCATCATTCTCACCATACGAATAAAGGCTCTCCTCGCCATCTGTCCAAATCAACATGACATTGATATTCTTTATAGGCCTATCTACAAGCGCATTCGCCAGCCCAATAAGAAGTCCCGTTGTTGAAGCACCATCATTCGCTCCAGGGCACACAATACCACTTTTAGTATCAAAATGTGAAACGACAACCACCCATGATGAAGTGGGATTTGCCTCAAACTCAGCGTACACGTTGTTGAATCTTCTTCTGCCCAAAGGAGTTCGCGCAAAAAAAGAATCTTTGCGCGCATCTGCCCCCGTAGAAGAGACCATATCAAGAATGCGATTAGCCGCAATCTCACCTCGCGGGGTGCCAGCATCGCGCGGGGTGCAATATTTTACAATCTCTTCTGCGCTAGAATAAGAAAGGGACGCATCTGCACGCGTAAAAGAAAACGCCGCAGCTAAAAGGAGAGAAAGCATCTTAGTCGACAACTACCCCGATCATCCTTATGATGCGGTCAAGATCGTCGTTATCAAGAAAATCAATCTCTACAATACCCTTCGTGTGCCGACCGTTCGGATGAGTCATACCACTCGTTACGCGAACTGCGCACCCCAAGTGACGACGCATTTTCTCCGAAAGGCTCCTCACATAACCATCGGGTAGATCTGGCGTTCCATGAGGCTTCGCTTCAACCGGTTTGCGCAACTTCTCGACGCGGCGCTCAAGAGCGCGTACCGTAAGCTGATCGTTGACGCAATCGCGTGCGAAGAGAATTCTATCCTTCTCTGAATCGAGCGAAAGAAGAACTTTCGCATGACCAGAGGAAATGAGATTCTGCTGAACGAGAGACTTAACCTCATCGGGAAGCTCGAGGAGACGAACGGAATTGGCAACCGTTGCACGGCCTTTACCGACTCGCTCTGCAACTTCCTGCTGAGTCAGATTGAAGTTGTCCTGCAATGTCTTGTAGGAAACAGCCTCTTCAATGGGATTAAGATCTTCGCGCTGGATATTCTCGGTGGTTGTCATCGCAGCGGCCGTAAGATCGTCCGCCTCAATAAGAGTTACGCGAATCTTTTTCCACCCAAGGAACTGTGCTGCCCTAACGCGACGCTCACCGGAAATAAGCTCATATCTCCCTGCCGAGTTTTTACGCACGGCTGGAGGATGCACAAGGCCGCTATTGCGGATAGACTCCGCAAGCTCTTGTAACTCGGCCTCAGAAAAATCGCGGCGCGGCTGATAAGGGCTACGCTCGATTTCTGCAATAGGAAGCTCGATATTCCCAGGCTTCTCTGCAGAAGCTGCTGCCGATGGAATAGTCCCCAAAAGACCATTCACTCCCGATGTTCCAAAGTCGACCTTACGTCCAAGACCGTGCTTCTTCGCCGGGAGTGAAGAGGGGGCTTTTGCAGCCCCCGTAGCCTTCTTTAAGTATGGATTAGCCTTTGCCATTAGAAGTATCCGTTCACAAACGGGAGAACCTTCACCTTGTTATCCATGATGAGGTTCACAAGGCCAATCTGGAAGCCCCAAGGGCATTCACGAGCATAGTTGACAAGACCAATCTGGCAGCCATGGAGCTCGTCGGTCATGTTGAAGACACCAGCAACCTGGCAGCCATAAGCCTTCTCTGCAAGGTTCACACCAACTGCGACGACGCAGCCGCAGGATTCTTCAAAAGCCATATTGAAGATACCGCCAATGCCGACACCAGTAAGATTCTGAGACATCGTGCCGAGAAGTTCAACATCAGCGCCGCAAACCTTGTCATGATAGCCGAAGCCACCAAAATCGACACCGTAGAGATTGGCCCTACCGATGTTAGCAAAAAGGCTGACTCTTGCGCCGTAAACATCCTTAGCAGCATAGTTGAAGACAGGGCCTACAACAAGACCGATCGTATCATCGGTGCAAACTGTGGCAGCGGCAATATCAAGGCCATATACCTTGGGCGATCCGTTATAAAAAAGACCAAGATCAAGACCAAAGACATCCCAACGGGCATGACCCCAAGGAAGCTGAACGGGCGAAGCGAGAGAAACTGCGACGGGTGTCCAACCGACGGCGCCTTCTTCGACCTCCTCAACGTCCTGAGCGCGAACCGTAACGGCAAGAGCTGCAGCGAAAACAGCGAAATACAGATGCTTGAGTTTCATTTTTTATAATCCCTCTCTTAACTTTGGTTTTATATTTGAAGATGTTTTGCGTATATTTTACACTTTCACGACGAGCGCGTCAAGCGGCCACCGCCTTGCCCTTCTTCGAACGAAAGGCAAGAGCATAAACCATGACCACGCTAAAGCAGATAACAGGCACGATAAAGGACGCTCTCAACGACTGCGACGAGGCCTGCAAATTTGCATCAACCGTCGAATCAAACATCGGCACGAGATTCGCCCAAAAGCCCGGCTTATCAATGATTGACGCCATCCAGGGCGTGAGCAAGGCTCCTCCGACAATCGCCATAATAAGGCCTGCCGCGCCAAGCTTATGCGCCTTGGGGTCAATCCCGCCAAGTCCAATACCATAAATTGTCGGGAACATAAGCGACATAAAGCCGCTCATTGCACAAAGCGCAATAATGTTCCAGCTGAAAGGAAGTGAACCGACCGTGAAAAGAACATCCGACTTCAAGTACATAACGCCGAATCCCGAAAGCACCGCGAAAAAGGCGAAAACAGCCATCATCTTTGCAGGCTCAAAGTACTTCATCAAGAATGTGCATATCCAGCGGCACCCAATGAAAAGGCAGAGCGCGATCAGATAATACGATGCTCCCTGCGCAGGGGTAACACCAAGCTCCTTCTGGCAATAAACATTCATCCATGTCCAAGCGGCGATCTGCACACCAACATAGAATACTTGCGCAATAACTCCGCAATACCATTTCGGCGAATGCGCAAGAATTGAAAGAACCTCACGAATATCTGTACTTGCCGACTCATCACGATCAATTTCAGTGGGCTTTCTAAAGAAGAAGAAAAACCATATCATCGCTGCAATGGCGCAAAGACCAACATAAGGAACACAAACCCAGAAAAGCTCATTATGGACAATTTTATCGAGTGCTTCCTTGGGCATTTGAAGACGCTCTTCAGTTGTAGCAGGGTTGAGATTTGCAAGAATAAGCTGCTGAGCAAGAACGATACCCGCAAGAGACCCAAGAGGATTGAACATCTGCGCAAAGTTAAGGCGCCTTACAGCAGTCGCCTCGTCGCCAAGCGCAAGAACATAAGGATTGCATGTTGTTTCAAGAACAGCACAACCCCCTGCGACAATGAATATGCCAGCAATATAAGTCCAGAAACTCTGAAGAATACATGCGGGCACATACAAAAGCGCTCCTATAACATAAACTCCCAAACCAAAAAGAACGCCAACTCTATAACCCGCCTTCTGAATGAGGAGCGACGCGAAAATAGCGATTACAGAATAAGCTCCATAAAATGACACCTGAACAAAACCTGCCGTCGACTGGCTAGTCATGAAAATCTTCTGAAACGACGGAACAAGATTGTCCGTCATATTATTCAAAAGCCCCCAGAGCGCAAAGCAACTGGTGAGCATAACGAATACCGCAATATACTTCTTGGGTACTACGGGCGTATCAGTTTTCATTTTATCCTTCCGTTCAGTTGTTTTATCAAAGTCTCTCAAGTATGCGCACAGCCCATTCCTTTGCAAGGAAGAACTGACGCACCGAAAACGATTCATTGGGCGAATGTATACGATCATCCGCCTGTCCCCACCCAACAAGAAGCGCTGCCGCTCCACTCGTTTCCTTCAATGCCGAAACGACAGGGATTGATGCACCACCCCATTGAAAAAGAGGACCGCGGGAATCCATTTGCGAAAGCACTTCTTCAGCAATAGCAAAAAGCGGAGACGAAAGAGGAAGTTTGAGCGCGGCAGAAAGGCCACTATCCTCAGGGAACGAGACTTCCATCCCTTCTGGACAATGAGCAACAAGATGTTCCTTTATCGCCTCAAATGTGCGGCGCGGATTCTGCCCAGGGACAAGCCTTGTGGAAATTTTCGCAATTGCCTCGCAAGGAATGACAGTCTTCGATCCTGCTCCACCATAGCCAGAATGTACACCATTAATTTCGATTGTAGGCTCAAATCCTGTGCGGAGAAAAACAGGCTTTGCTCGTTCGCCACCGCAAGGAGGAACGCCAGTATCTTTCTCAAAAGCTTCGCGTGCAGCATCCTCTGAAGGGAATGCGGCAGACGCCATCTCCAATTCAGCAGGCGATGGCACTTCCTTACCGTCAAGAAATCCCGCCACCGCAATCGATCCGTCTGGCGCATGAAGCGACGAGAGAAGCTCACACATTCCCTGCGCGGCGTTTGGGGCAACTCCTCCATATTCTCCGGAATGAAGATCACGCTGAGCTGCGGTGAGTTTTACCGTAAAATGATTTACGCCGCGTATGCCTGCCATGATGGATGGACGCAAATCTGCCGCGGCGGAAGTGTCGCACACGAGCATAACATCTGCAGCCAAGCGTTTGCGGAAACTTGGCTCGGCAAGAAGCTTAAACAACCCAGTCGAGCCCGACTCCTCTTGTCCTTCAAGAAGAATCTTCAAATTCACCTTCTCGCCAGCCGCAGCAAGATACTGCCTTACACCGCAAAGAAAGGCGAAGAACTGCCCCTTATCATCTTGAGAACCGCGGCAGTAAACTCGCCCATCACGGAGCGAAGGCTCAAACGGAGGCGTCTCCCACAAATCCTCGGGGTCTGCAGGTTGGACATCGTAATGCCCGTAGAAAAGAACTGTGCTAGCACCTTCCTCACCCTTGATCTCCGCAAAGACTACGGGGACTGACGAAGGCGCATCACCGCCAGGAGGGAGAATGAGCTCTGCTTCAGCCCCTATCCCTTTTAGCCATTTCTTCAACCAAGTCGCGCATTGTACGCAATCCCTGAGGTGATTTACATCCGCACCGACCGTTGCGAACTTCAACAGATCGAAGTATTCCTTCGAGTCGCCGGAGTTCAGCCACTCTTGAATCTGTGCGTTCGTAATCTCCATCAGCCATCTCCTGGTTGATCTTATCAGCGAACTACAAAATTAACCATTCGCTTAGGAACAGCTATCACCTTGACGATGGTCTTGCCCTCGAGGAACTTTGCAACATCAGCATCTGCCTTAGCTGCCTCTTCCATTTCCGCGGCAGTCGCGTTGGCCGAAACACGAACACGCCCACGCAGTTTGCCAAGCACCTGCACAGGAATTTCGATTTCGTCCTCAACGAGTGCAGACGCATCGAACTCAGGCCACTTCTCGTATGCAAGAGTACCTTCATGCCCAAGGAACGCCCAAAGCTCTTCGCCGAGATGCGGCGCGAAAGGCGCAAGACACAGAACAAACTTTTCGAGATACTCCTTCGGCATCGCGCCGGCCTTTGCAAAATCCTCAGCCTCGTTGATGTAAACCATCATCGCAGAAATGGCCGTATTGAAAGCCATTGCCTCAAGATCTTCACCGACCTTCTTGATCATTGCATTGAGACTCTTAGCCTCAGCTTTGGTCATTGGCCTATCTGCAATCGGTGTCTCAGTGACAAAACGGTTTGCTCTCTTGAGGAAGCGATGAACGCCTTCAACGCCCTTCGTCGACCAAGGCTTTACAGCCTGAAGCGGCCCCATGAACATTTCATAAAGACGCAGAGAATCGGCTCCGTAGTCGCGAATGATATCGTCGGGGTTTACGACATTCCTAAGCGACTTCGACATCTTCGCAGGGAACTCGGTAAGCTCCTCCATCTCGCAGCCTTCTTCGGCACCCCAAGGCTTGCCCTCGCGCCATTCGATCTGATCCATCGGGATTAAAACGCCGCGCTTGGTCTTGTAGGCCATGCCAAGAATCATTCCCTGATTTACGAGACGCTGGAACGGCTCCTTCGTAGGAACAAGACCGAGATCGAAAAGAACCTTGTGCCAGAATCTCGCGTAGAGAAGATGCAATACCGCATGCTCTGCTCCGCCAACATAAAGGTCGACAGGAAGCCACTTCTTCAAAAGCTCACTATCGGCAAATGCGTTGTCGTTCAAAGGATCGATGTACCTCAAATAATACCAGCAGCTTCCAGCCCACTGAGGCATCGTATTAGTCTCACGAATACCCTTCTTGCCCGTGACAGGATCGACAACATTCACCCAATCAGTAGCCTTGGCAAGCGGCGGCTCGCCAGTTCCCGTGGGCTTGTAGTCTTGAAGCTCGGGAAGCGTAAGAGGAAGATCAGATTCGGGAACGAGGCTCTGGGTTCCGTCCTCCCAGTGAATGACGGGGAACGGCTCGCCCCAATAACGCTGACGAGAGAAAAGCCAGTCGCGCAACTTATACTGCGTCTTTGCCTTGCCAACGCCCTTCTCTTCAAGCCACGCAATCATCTTCTTGCGCGCGTCATCCACAGAAAGACCAGTGATAAAGCCAGACGAAACCATCACACCTGCAGCGATATCGGTGAATGCCGCATCGCCCTTGTAGGGAACTGGATCCGGAGAAGCACTCTTTGCCTCTTCACTACCCTCTGGTGCAACAACCTGAACGATTGGAAGGTTAAAGACCTTCGCAAACTCAAAGTCGCGCTCGTCGTGCGCAGGAACAGCCATGATTGCGCCCGTGCCATAGCTGGCAAGCACATAATCAGAAATGAAAATTGGAATTTCTGTTCCATTGACGGGATTGACACCCATTACGCCATCAAGGCGCACGCCAGTCTTTTCCTTGTTAAGCTCCGTACGCTCAAGATCGCTCTTTGAAGCAGCCTTCTTCTGATAGGCAACAACTTCATCGACATTCTTTATCGTTCCGTCGGCGAGCCACTTGGAAATAAGCGAATGCTCTGGAGAGAGCACCATATACGTTGCGCCAAAGAGCGTATCACAACGAGTGGTATAAACAGTAACCGTCTCGCCTGCAGCCTTGAAATCAACGAGCGCGCCTGTGGATTTACCGATCCAGTTGCGCTGCATTTCCTTGATGCCCTCAGACCAATCAAGCTCGTCGAGATCATTCAAAAGACGCTCTGCATACTCGGTAATTTTGAGCATCCACTGGCGCATAGGCTTGCGAATGACAGGATGATTGCCGCGCTCAGAGCGACCATCAATCACCTCTTCATTTGCAAGAACAGTTCCAAGTGCAGGGCACCAGTTAACCGGAACCTCGGCAACATAAGCAAGGCCCTTCTCGTAAAGCTTCTCAAAAATCCACTGCGTCCACTTGTAGTACTTTGGATCGGTCGTATTAACTTCCCTATCCCAGTCGTAGCTAAAACCAAGTGCGCGAATCTGCTCACGGAAGCGATCGACATTCTTCTGAGTTGTAACCGCAGGGTGTGTGCCAGTTTCTACTGCATACTGCTCTGCAGGAAGGCCAAACGCATCCCAACCCATCGGATGAAGAACATTAAAGCCCTTCATGCGCTTATAGCGGCAAAGAATATCTGTTGCAGTATACCCTTCGGGGTGGCCTACATGGAGACCCGCTCCCGACGGATAAGGAAACATATCAAGGCAGTAGAACTTTTCGCCGGGCCCTTTAGCATCCGTCTTAAAAGTCTTATTCTCTACCCAAAACTTCTGCCACTTCTTTTCAATGGCCGAAAAATTATAGTCGCTCATTTTTCTGTCTGATCCTCGGATGCAGCGGCAATAGCCTTAGTTATGAGGCCTGTCACATCGTTCGTAGCCGCCGCGACACCAGCCTTTACTGCGTAATAAATTGCCTTGTGGCTTGAACTTCCATGCCCAATTATCACCGCCCCATTAACACCAAGAAGCGGCGCGCCTCCGTAAATATCAGGATCGAGCTGGCTTTTAAGAGAATGGAACGCGCCTCTCAAGAGCAACGCCCCGAGGAAACGCAAAGGCCCCTTGAAGCATTCCTTTTTAAGCCAATAAACGATAGCCTTGGCAATCGACTCTGTTGTCTTCAAAATGACATTGCCGACAAAGCCATCGCAAACAGCAACATCGATATGACCCTTATAAAGATCTTTGCCTTCGATATTGCCGACAAAATTAAGATCCTTCACCGCTTTAAGAAGCGGGAAGGTAGCCTTAGTCATCTCATTGCCCTTGCAGTCTTCCGTTCCAATGGAAACGAGGCCAACTGCAGGAACGCCGCGCTTGAGAACTGCCTTTGAATAGGCATTTCCCATTATGCCGAACTGCACGAGCCATTCAGGGCGGCAATCCATATTGGCGCCTGCGTCAAGAACGACGATTGGACGCTTAGGATTGCGATTGGGCATCACAG
>JAGBWQ010000132.1 GCA_017629735.1 Kiritimatiellia bacterium | reverse complement strand
GTTCGACTCCCGCCAGCCCCGCCAGTACCGAAGGCCCAGATTGCGGGGTGGAGCAGCCTGGTAGCTCGTCAGGCTCATAACCTGAAGGTCGTTGGTTCAAATCCAGCCCCCGCTACCATTACGAATCTGGATTTCCGGCGGACCGTAGCGCAGCCTGGTAGCGCGTTTGCTTGGGGTGCAAAAGGTCACGAGTTCAAATCTCGTCGGTCCGACCAATTCAGAAGAACTCGTTTAGACCAGCACATTGACAGGTCAAACGAGTTTTCTTTTTGTATGAAATTCTCCTTAGAGATTTGCAAACGGGTTGCAGACAAATCCACCCGAACGGCCAAAACTTGTCTGCTTGGAACGCTGCTGCCGCGCCGCAGGCGCCCCAGGAGATGCAGCTCCACCAATTACAGGATTTGACTTCGCGGAAAGCGAAATCCTTCCACGCGCAAGATCTACACCAATAACCGTAACCTTCATCTTGTCTCCTGTTTTCACAACAGATGAAGGATCGCTGACGAAAGAATCAGAAAGCTCCGAAAGATGTATAAGCCCATCTTGATGGACGCCAATATCGACAAAAGCTCCAAACGCAGTTACATTTGTAACAACGCCCTCAAGCTTCATACCTTCTCTCACGTCCTCAATTTTCATTACGTCTTCACGAAATGCCGGAGGCTCAAACGCATCGCGCGGATCTCTGCCAGGCTTAGCAAGCTCAGCGACAATATCGCGCAAGGTAGGCTCGCCAATGCTGGGAGAGACATATTTCCTAACATCAATCTTTGCCGCGGCCGCAGAGTTTCCTACCAAAGACGAAAGCTCCATTCCTACATCAGAAGCCATCTGCTCTACAACGGAATAGCTTTCAGGGTGCACCGCAGAAGAATCAAGAGGATTTGCTGCACCACGAATTCGAAGAAATCCCGCACACTGTTCAAAGGCTTTCTCTCCAAGACCTTTCACTTTAAGAAGATCTTTGCGCGAAGTAAACTTACCATTCTTCTCGCGCCATTCTACAATCGCCTTAGCAAGCGTAGGAGAAAGTCCAGAGACTCTCTCGAGAAGTGGAGCAGAAGCGGTGTTAAGCTCAACACCAACTCCGTTCACGCAACTTATAACAACCTCATCGAGTTTCGCGGCAAGAAGAGTTTGGCTTACATCGTGCTGATACTGACCGACACCAATTGACTTAGGATCAATCTTCACAAGCTCTGCAAGAGGATCTTGAAGACGCCGACCAATTGAAATAGCTCCACGCACCGTAAGATCGAGATCCGGGAATTCGCGGCGTGCAATCTCAGATGCCGAATAAATCGAAGCGCCCTGTTCAGAAACAGACACCACCATAGGCGTTGGAATCTCGGGGTGCTGTGCGCGCAGTTTCCTTAAAGTATCACGAACAAATCCTTCCGTCTCACGACCCGCCGTTCCATTACCAACTGCTACAGCGTCAATATGGTATTTAGCGACAATCATAGCAACAGCTTTTGCCGCTTCCAACGGATTTTGCATCGGGAAAATAACGGTCTTGCCAAGATACTTGCCTGTCGCATCAAGAACCGCCACCTTGCAACCAGTGCGTACGCCAGGGTCGATGGCCAAAACAGCCTTCTCGCCAAGTGGAGAAGCCAAAAGAAGATGCCTCAAATTTTCAGCAAACACTTCAACCGCAGCCCTATCAGCTTCTGCTTTTTTCTCGACTGTAACATCAATCTCACAGCTTGGAGACAAAAGGCGCTTAAACGCGTCGCGCGCGGCAAGTTCAATTTGAGAACGCGCCTCGCCAGAAGTTACACACGCAGGAACGATCCCTGAGAGAATCTCTATCATGCGGTCAATTACGCTATCAGCATCAACTTCAAGGCGTACCCAAAGCACCTTCTCCGCCTGTCCTCGACGGATTGCGAGATATCTGTGCGAAGGAATAGCTGCCACAGGCTCAGAGAAATCGTAGTACTGCTCAAACTTCGTAGGCTCTGTTGGCTTGGGCGAAGCCACTTCGCTGCGAACGATACCATTTTTTGAATATGCCAAACGCACTGCGCCACGAATGTCTGCAATATCTGCAATTCGTTCTGCAAGAATATCGCGAGCGAACTGAAAATCTTCTGCCGTGGGAGCATTTCCATCGTGAAGAAGCACCTCAGCATTCCAAATCGCATCGGCAAGAGGCTCATAGCCCTTCTCTTTGGCTACTTGCGCACGCGTGCGACGCTTTGGCTTGTAAGGCTGATACAAATCTTCAAGGCGCGACTTTACGAAGCACTCCTCAATCTGCGCCTTAAGTTCATCTGTAAGCTTGCCCTGTTCGTCAATAGATTTGAGAATAGAAGCCTTGCGCTCTTCAAGCTCTCCGTAATAGACGAGTCTCTCTTGAATCTTAGCAATCTTAACTTCATCGAGATTGCCGTGCGCTTCCTTGCGATAACGGGCAATAAAAGGAACGGTGCAACCGTCATCCAAAAGCTTCTTAACTGCAAGCGCCTGTGCAGGCAACACTGCGGCCTCAGCGGCCGTACGTTCAATTATGGTCATTTTTCAGGGAAACAATAATCTTATTCAATTGTAGAAAGAAATGCAGTCGCGTCAGCAACGGTGCGCTCCGTAAGTGCGGAAAGACACCATATCTGCATTTGCTCCAAAGTAGTTTCGTGGCACGACTGTGGCCCAAATAGCGGAATCAGCGAAAAGACATTAGCCTCATAGCGCTGTTCATATGTGCGATGGAAAAGAAGCTTCCCTGTTGAGTTGTCGCGAATTTTCAACTTCGCCGTCCATGTACTCGACGAGTAATCGCAGAAGAACACCGTGCAGAGCATCCAACCAAGGGACTTATTAAAATCTGCCATTGTAGAATAAGGCCCTTCAAACCTTACTTCCACCGAATAAGTTGGCACCATCGCGCCAAGCGAATACCCTGCTTGCTCAAAAAGCTCACGTGAGCGAACAAGGAACATATCGGACGCACGACGCGTCGGGACGTAGGTTACCGTGGATACAGTTTCATAACGCCCTGGAACGTAATAACGCCGCCCATAATAGCCTGGCATATAGACTGTAGAAAAGCCCTGCACAGACTCATAACCAGAAAAAACACATTCGTAACCAGTAACTGCAAGAGTGAGATTCGTTGCTGATGGACGAGGAGCCAAATATTCAACGGTCGGATATTGAGACTCGTTAAATGTCCAGCAACCGGAGAGCATCATCCCTGCTGCAATGAGGAAAGGTACGATTAAATTTTTCATTTTTTAAGATTCTCCGAAGATGATTCCGAGGGATCCTTAAGCGACTGCTTAGATGCCTCTATTTCGCGATTTGCCTCTTCGAGCTTACGCTTGCGAGTACTCTCTGCGATTTTCTTAAGTTCCTCTTGACTCTTTTCATCGAGCATCTTCTCTTCGAGCTCTTCGCGCGCTTCCTTCTCAAGTTCTTCCTTGTGCATCTTGAGCCACACTTTTCTTTCTTCCTCAGAAAGAGCCTTAAGCTGTTTTACGCGTTCAACCTTCGCCTGTTCCATCGCAAGTTTAGACTTTCGCTCTGCATCCTGCTTCTTCCACTCATCTTTCAAACGACGCATGAGCTCCTTCTGCGAAACTGGATCTGCCAATTCAGACGCAGACCAACCGCCGTCCTCCCAAGGGGTTGGATCGGACATAGTCTTTTTACGGCGAAGCGCCTCTGCCTGCGCAGCATCAGCATCATCTAATACATATGGCGTCATAAACACGAGAAGTTCGGAGCGCTGCTCATCATACTCAACACTTCCGAAAAGCCATTTGCCAATCCAAGGAATATCCTTTAAGATTGGAATGCCAGCTTCATTTTCAATGACTGTTTTTGTGGTAAGGCCTCCGAGAATAACAGACTGTCCATTTTCAAGGCTTATATCTGCTGTCATCTTACGCGTAACAGGCACATCAATTTCCTGCGTACCATAAGAATCGCCTATCGGAGTGAGCATCGTCTGCTTACCGCTCACCTGCGAATATTCCTCTTCAACATTCAAAACAACTGTG
>JAGBWQ010000004.1 GCA_017629735.1 Kiritimatiellia bacterium | reverse complement strand
GTCATCATCGGCCACTCCGAGCGCCGTCAGTACTTTGGCGAGACCGACGAGACTGTCAACAAGCGTACGCGCGCTGTTATCGCCGCTGGTCTTACCGCCATCGTTTGCGTCGGTGAGACTCTTGAAGAGCGCGAAGCTGGCAAGCTCAACGAAGTTATCGAGCGCCAGATGAATGTTGGTCTTAAGGATGTTTCCGCTGCTGATTGCGAGAAGCTCGTCATCGCTTATGAGCCTGTTTGGGCGATTGGCACTGGCAAGACCGCTACTCCCGATCAGGCGCAGGAAGTTCACGCGCTCATCCGCGAGATCCTCGCTAAGCTCGTCGGTGCAGAGACGGCTGAGACTGTCCGTATTCAGTACGGTGGCTCCATGAAGAGCTCGAACGCTGCGGAACTCCTCGCTAAGAAGGATATCGACGGCGGCCTCATCGGTGGCGCTGCTCTCAAGGCTGAAGATTTCGCAGGCATCATCGCCGCGGCTAACGCCTAAGAAAAAACTGAACAACCCGCAACGGAGGAATAAGATGTCTTTCATGCGTAAGATAGTCCGTCCCGTCGGAACTGTGGCGTTTCTCGCCGCTGTCGCCGCCGCCGCGGGTTGTTTCAATGAGCCTGTTCCCGCGTACAAGATTGTGCCGGAGGGCTCTCGCGTTTATCTGCAGGACAAAGCTCTTAAGGATCTTTCGTCCTGCAGAAGCGTCCTTAATCCCGCAATAGTCGATTATGTAAATCTCGATCGCAATCAGCTTACCAACATCAATGCTATCGCATCTCTCACTGGGCTTAAGTGGTTGCGCCTGAACGATAATCGTCTCTCTTCTCTGCCTGATTTGAGCAATCTTGTTTCGCTCAAGAGAATTTATCTTAGAAACAACCTCTTTACTGAGGTGCCCGTAATTCTTAAATCTCTTCCGGCCCTTACGGATATTGAGCTTTCATGGAATCCCATTAAGGAAGTCCCAGATTGGCTTGCCAAGAAAGAAGGGCTTGAAAATCTTTCCTTTAATCACACGCAGATAAAGAAGCTTCCTAAGGATCTTTCGGCGTGGCGTTCGCTCAAGAGTCTTCAGCTTGGCGAACTTGGCTTTGATATAAAGGAAATGAAACGCATACGCGACGCGCTTCCGTCGGTAGCAATCGTTTTCTGACAAGGTTTATCCGTCGCTCTTCGCCTTTATGAAGCGTAGGAAGATCGATGTGATTTTTGATGGAGAGAAGAATTCTCCGTTTTCCATTGAAGTCGACGAGGCTGAAACTTTCTTTGAGCGGGCTCGAGGGCTTATCGGAAGAGTGTCTCCTTCTCCTGGGTGCGGTTTTCTTATCCCCAAATGCAATGCGATTCACACTTTCTTCATGAGCTACGCGATTGATGCGTATTTTCTCGATAGCGCTGGACGGGTGGTGAAAATCGTAAAAGGCATAAAGCCGTGGAAATTGTTTGTCTGGGGCACATGGAGAGCTAAGAAAGTTATTGAATCAGCAGCTGGCGCGCTTCCAGATTTCAAATAAGTTTTAAAGTTGATAAGGCGAATTATGAAAATTAAAACAGCATTTTTGGTGGGAGCTTTTCTTTGCGCTTCTGCGCTTTATTCTTCTCCCATCTATTGGGATTTCCCACGAGACGGCAATTGCCATGAAGGGCTTGCGTTTTCAGATGGCATTACTGGTGTTTTAGTTTGGGGTGGAGATGATGTTCTTAAAATCACCGTCGGCAGAGGCGATCTTTGGGATCATAGAGGAGGCTATCCTTGGACAGAGGCGCAAAGCTACACAAATATCGTAGCGGCAGTTGCTTCTGGCGATAGGGATAGGCTATATTCTCTCTTTAAGAAGAATACGCCTCCTGGCGAGCCTAATAATCCATTTCTCGTTTCGCTTGGGCGTGTTGTCGTAAAGATTGATGGCGCAAAATTGCTTTCGGGCGAGCTCGATCCCAAAACTGGCCTTGGTTCGCTTTACTATCTTGCAAAAGGCGTAACGAACAAAATCTCGCTTGCGATGGCAAAGTCGCCGCGCGCGTTTGCGGTCGATTTCCCGCGCTCTCAGTCGGTATCTATCGACACGATTCCTGCAATTGAAACGCCAGAGGTAAAGAAGGCTCTTGGAAAGATTGGCTATGGTCCTGCCGTGCGTATTGCTCCGCGCAAGAAGATTGAAGGCGGGTTCTATTGGCCTATGCCGGAAGATAAGGCGGTTCAGCTTCGCTGGGAGATGAAAGACACGAGCTTATTTATCGGCACTTCGCGCGGTGATGAGCGAATGGAATTTCCTGATAATTGCACATTTGAAGGTGTTCGCAATTCGTCCATAGCCCAATGGACTGAGTTTTGGAAGGAAGGCGCGTCTGTTAATGTGCCTGACAGCACAATCCAGAGAATGTTTGATTACGGAATGTATAGATTTGGCGCAATGACAGATCCGGATGGTTTTCCTGCAGGGCTTCAGGGACCGTGGCTCGAAGACGATCAGCTTGTTCCTTGGAATGGAGACTATCACTTCAATATCAATGTTCAGGAATGTTATTCGCCTGCATATCGCGGAGGTCATTTCAATCATTTGATGCCGCTTTTTAAGATGGTTCTTTCGTGGAAGGAGCGTTTAGCCGACAATGCCCGCAAGTTTGCAGGAGTTGAGGGGTATGTGCTGCCACATTCTGTTGATGACCGCGGCACATGCATAGGCGGATTTTGGACAGGAACGATTGACCATGGCTCAACTGCGTGGGTGGCGTCGATGATGTTCCGCTATGTTAAGTATTCGCGTGATATTAAGTTCTTGCGTGAGCATGCGTATGATTTTATGGCGGGGGCGATGCGTGTTTATCGCGCTATGATGGAAGAGCGCGGCGCTCGTCTTACACTTCCCTTAGGCCCATCTCCTGAATGGGGAGCTTCGTATGTTGAGAAGGCTGTAGGGCGCGATCCAAGCTTCCAGCTTGCGGCGGCCCATCGCCTTGCACGAGATCTTGTTGAAGCTTCGAAAATGCTTGGTGTAAAACCAGATCCCATGTGGGAAGATGTTATCAAACGCCTGCCTTTGTATACGGCTGATGAAACTGGGATAATTCTTTTTGAGGGGCAGAGGTTTACAGAGTCGCACCGCCACCACTCCCATATGGCATCTCTCTATCCATTTGATATTCTCGATCTTTCCGACGCGAAGGTTCGTGGCACAGTTGAGAAAACGTACAAGACTTGGGTGCAACGCGGCACAGGCGAATGGACAGGGTGGTGTGTGCCTTGGGCATCCATACTTCATACGCATATTGCTAACCCCGTGGCGGCAGTTCAGATGCTTCACGCGTGGAATGCGTTTTATTGCGACGAGGGCTATGGCTCGCACCACAATGCTGTTCACCCAGGGTTTACGACATGGAATGATGGGCGCTCTGTGATGCAGATGGACGGAATGTGTGCTTCTGTTACGGCAATCATGGAGATGCTTGTGCATGAAGTCAACGGAAAGACGATGTATTTCCGAGGCTGCCCAAAGTCTTGGAAGAATGTATCTTTTAAGAATATCCGTCTTTCCGATGGACGCAAGGTTTCAGGCTCGCGCATAGATGGAGATGAGTCCATCGAAGTTCATGAATAGTAAAATGTGATATAATACCACTATGAGAAGCTCAAAAATTGAACGCGAAACTAAAGAAACTCGCATAAAGGTCTCTCTTGACCTTGATGGATCAGGCGAAGGCGAAATTAAAACAGGCATCGGATTTTTCGATCACATGCTTGATCTGTTTAAGCGCCACGCTATGATTGACCTTTGCGTTTGTGCACAAGGCGATCTTGATGTCGACTACCATCACACGGTAGAAGATGTTGGCCTTGTCATAGGCAAGGCGCTTAACGAGGCTCTTGGCGACCGAAAGGGTATCCGTAGGTATGGCTTTGCGTCGATTCCGATGGACGAGGCTCTTTGTGAGACTTCGCTCGATTTGGGCGGAAGGCCTTTCCTTGTGATGCAGTGTGCGATGAAGCACATGTTCGTGAAGGATTTTGAGGTGAAATTGGTTGAAGAGTTCTTCCGCGCTGTGTCGGTTGAAGCTCGTGCCAATATTCACCTTCGCCAAATCTATGGCGACGAGGCTCATCATGTTTGCGAGGGGCTTTTCAAGAGCTTTGCGCGCGCGCTTCGCGTAGCAAAGGCGATTGATCCTACTGAGAAGGGCGTTCCTTCCTCTAAGGGAGTTATATAAGTCTTTGTGTTCTCCAGTCTTTTTGAGCACTACAAAGAGCCGGTATTTATGATACATTACGCCTATACAAGGAAGTATAGTACATGACATCTTTTAAATCGTCAGGTTTAAGGCTCTGCTTGGGAGTGAATCGCCGCGAATTTATTGCAGGGGCGATTGCTAGTGCTGCGTCTGTGTCTGCGTTTTCATCTAGTGCATCTGCAAATGGAACAAGTGCGAAAAAAATCCTTTTTGGCGCATGCCGCGATTCTGTTGCAGATGTTACGATAATGCGCGACCTTGGTTATGATTTTTGGGAATGGAATGCAGGTTTCGCATTCGATCCTTCAAAAGATGATGCATGGTGGCAGACGCAAAAAGAAGAAATTGCAAAGCGCCCGCTTCCGCTTAGAAGTTGCAATGGATTTATTCCTGGTCGCTTCCGTCTGACAGGGCCTAATGCCGACCATTCTAAAGCGCTCGACTACGCCGAGACTATTTTGCGCCGCGCAGATGAAGTAGGTGTTGAGACTGTCGTTTTCGGATCAGGTGGCGCAAGAAATGTGCCAGGAGATTTTACTGGTAATCCTTGGCCGAATATCGAGGAAGGAACGCGCCAGTATGCAGATTTCTGCCGCGCCCTTACTAATCGCGTTGCTGATTTGAAGAAGGTTAAGGTAGTCATCGAGCCTCTTCGCCCCAACGAGTCGAATATCATCAACTATGTCTTTCAGGGGCTTGCAATTTGCCGCGAGATTAATTCGCCGCGTCTGATGCAGCTTGCTGATATATTCCACATGATGATGGGCGGCGATAGCGCATCTGCAATTGTAGATGCAGGCTCGCTTCTTGCGCATTGCCATATCGCGGACTACAAGACGAGAATGTTCCCTGGCTTTGATCCTGCAGAGACTGAGCGTATGCGGCCTTATTTCGCGGCGCTTAAAGAAATTGGATATGCAGGCGGTGTGAGCTGCGAATGTTCATGGGGCGCGGCTAAAGATTTCTCGAAGAATGCATCTATTGCCATTGCTACAATGAAAGGACTTATGGCATGAATGATATGAATCGTCGTCAATTCGTAAAAGGGTCGATGGGGCTTGCGGGCATCATCGCGGCAGGGCAGGCGCCTTCGCTTTACGCGGCAGGTGCAAATTCAAAGATTCGCGTTGCGTGCGTAGGGTATTCTGATCGCTTCAAGCAGACGCTCCTACCTTGCTTCTTGCAGCACAAAGACAAGCTCAATTTTGATCTTGTTGCAGTAGCTGATCTTTGGAAGAAGCGTCTTGTCGAAAAAGCCAAGCCCGATATTGAAAAAGTAATCGGCCACAATGTCGAGGCTTTTTCGAGCGATGTTGCGCTTTATGAGGCGAAAGATAAACTGGGCCTTGATGCGGTAATTATTTCTACCGCCGACTTCCAGCACGCAAGGCACGCTGTTCACGCCGTCGAGGCCGGGTGCGATGCCTACTGCGAAAAGCCAATCGCAGAGGATATGTGTGCGGCAAATCTTCTCCTCGATGCCGTTAACGCAAAGCGCGCTAATGGTGCGATGAAGGCCGGCGCCATTCTTCAGGTTGGCTCGCAGCGTCGTTCCGGCAAGAAGTATAAGGCCGCGCGCGATTACATCCGTTCGGGAGTTTTTGGCGATATCAGCTATGTCAACCTTACTTGGAATGTCAATCAGCCAAGGCGTTGGCGCCGCGATGAGAAGCTTGTCGCATCTCTTAAGAAAGAAGATATCGACTGGAATATGTGGCTCCTCGATCGCGATCCTGCGGTCAATGAGTTCAATCCACGCAAATACCTTGAGTTCCGTCTCTTCTGGCCGTTCTCGTCTGGTATCCCTGGTCAGTGGATGTGCCATCAGATTGATACTGTCGCATGGTTTATGGATCAGCCCTATCCCAAGAGCGCAGTTGCATCAGGCGGTCTTTATCAGTGGACTGACGGAAGACAGAGCTACGATACATTCACGACCTTGATGGAGTATGGCGAAAGCGGCGTGAAGGGCAAGGGCTTCCAGGTGATGTTCCAATCGCATCAGACGAACTGCGCCGGAGGCTCGCATCCTCACAGAGAGTCTCCTGTCGAAAAGTATTTCGGGCCCAACGGCTGTATCGATCTTGGTACGGGTTGCGTTACGAATGAAGGCGTGGAATGGGCGAAGCCGAAGAGCGAGAAGCTTCCTTCTCCCGAAGAGGTAGTTGTCACATCTGCAAACACCGGTAGCGATCCTCTTACATCGGCGCATATGCTTAACTGGATGGAATGCGTTCGTTCGCGTACCAATCCAAACGCTCCGATTGAGGCAGGTTACAGCCATTCTGTCGCGCTGATTATGTCTAATGCAGCTCTTCGCATAGGAATGCGCGCAACATTTGACGAGAAGAACAGGGTTGTTCTTGCTGGCGGCAAGCCGTGGACCGGTTATAAATCGACGGCAATTTAACGATTGTGGATTTTGACTTATGATAATACTTCCAGCTATTGATCTTAAAGATGGCAAATGCGTGCGTCTTAGGCAAGGCCGCGCTGATGATGTCACGGTTTACGGAGACGACCCTGCGTCGCAAGCGCGTGATTGGAGTGAGCAGGGTGGGCGCGAGCTTCATGTGGTTGATCTCGATGGCGCATTCGCCGGAGAGCCCAAGCATGCAGAAGTAATTAAGCGCATAATCGAATCCTTCGGCGGCCCCGTAGAGGTCGGCGGCGGAATTCGCGATATAAACGCTTTGCGTGCGGTTATGGAAGCTGGCGCGGCGCGTGCGATTATCGGTAGTGCAGCTCTTGAAGATCCTGCGTTTCTTTCAGAGGCGCTTGAGCTTTATGGCGATAGGATTGCTGTTGGCATCGATGCGCGAGATGGCTTTGTGCAGACGAAGGGGTGGGTCGAAACGACTGCTGTAAAAGGCACAGATCTTGCCTCTGCCGTTGCTAAGGCTGGCGTCAAGACGATAATCTATACCGACACGGCAACGGACGGCATGCTTGCAGGCCCCAATCTTACGCAGATTGCCGCGATATGCGATGCTGCTCCCACTTGCAACATTACTGCATCTGGTGGAGTAAGCTCACCTTATGATGTCGAAAATCTTAAGGCGCTCGAAAGGCCGAATCTTACGGCAGCAATTGTTGGTAAGGCTCTGTACGATGGCCGTACGACTTTGCGCGAGATGAATCTTGCCGCGCTCTAACGAGAGCGTGAAGAGTAAAGGAGGGTGAGGATGGAAAAATGCAGAACGGCCGTATATCCCGGAACATTTGATCCGATGACGCTCGGTCATTTCGATCTCATCACGCGTGCGGCGAAGCTTTACGACAAGCTTATTGTTGCAGTTGCTGCCACGAGCAAAAAGCAAGGTGCGCTTTTTGAGGCTCAGGATCGCATGGAAATGATACGCGAAGATGTCGAGCTGGCAGGGCTTAAGAATGTTACTGTTAAGCGTCTCGATGGTTTGCTTGTCGATTTCTGTCGCAATGAGAATGTCAGCGTGGTAATCCGCGGCGTTCGCGTTTATAGCGACTTCGAGTACGAATTTCAGATGGCGCTTACAAACCGCCGCATGGCACCAGAGATTGAAACGCTCTTTATGATGCCGAGCGAAAATCTCGCCTATGTCACGGCTTCTACTGTGCGCGAAATCGCCGCTTATGGTGGCGATACAACGCCGTTTGTTACGGAGTCTGTTGGCAAGCGTCTTCGTGCGGCCATCTCGTCCTGATGGCGGAAGATGTAAAATCCAGCAAGGAGACGCTCGAAGGATCTGTTAAGAGCGTTGTATTCCACAACGAGCAAAGCGGTTATGTCGTTTTGCATGTTGAGTTGCCGAGCGATTTTGAGCTAGCTAAGGCTCCTGTCGTTACGGTTGTTGGTAAGACGCAGGCTGTTTGGGAAGGTGAAGATGTCCGAGCCGTTGGCGAATGGGTTACCGATCCGCAGCACGGCCGCCAGTTTCGCGCAGACGAGCTTACTTGCATAGCGCCGCGCTCTCTTAAGGGGATTGAACGTTATCTCGCATCCGGCCTTATTCGCGGAGTGGGGCCTGTTATTGCAAAGCGCATAGTCGAGACATTTGGCGACGAGACTATGCATGTTCTTCAGTATCAGTCGGCGCGCCTTAGTGAAGTTACAAAGCTTGGTAAGGCAAAGATCGCCCAGATACGCGAGAGCTGGCATGCGAACGAAACGATGCGCGAGAATATGATTTTCGGGCAGACTTACGGAATCTCCATTTTGAAGATGACGAAGATCGTGCGCAAGTACGGCCCTGATGCTGTTGCAATTATTAAAGCCGATCCATATAGACTTTGCCGCGATATTTGGGGAATTGGTTTTTCAACGGCAGATAAAATAGCTCTCTCTGTGGGCATATCTCCCGTTTCGCCTCTTAGAGCTCGCGCGTCCATTAGCTATACTCTTGAAAGAGAAGCCGAGGATAATGGACATTGTTGGACATTTGAGAGTGATCTGCTCTTGCGCGCAAACGAATTGACAAGTATTCCTGTTGAGGTTCTATCCGCGGCACTTGCCGAAGAGGTAGCCTCTGGGAGAGTTGTCATGGAGAGGGCGGAAGATGGCTCTGGTATGGTTTTCTTGCGTTCTCTTTATGTCGCAGAGAAAATTGTTGCCTCTCGCGTGATGGCGATTTTATCAGCCAAGTCGTCGAAAGAATCTTTTGATGCTGAGAAGGCTGTCTTGGCGTGGCAGAACAAGCAGGGCTTTAGACTTGCTGAAATGCAAAGCTGTGCGCTTGAGAAAGCTTTTGCCTCGAAGTTTTCTGTAATTACAGGCGGGCCTGGTGTTGGTAAGACTACGATCATTCGAGCGCTTGCAGAAATCTTTGCATCAAAAGGCCGAAAGGTTGTTCTTGCCGCACCCACGGGAAGAGCGGCAAAGAGAATGTCAGAGTCGGTAGGAATGCCGGCGGCTACCATTCATAGACTTCTTAAATGGAATCCTGCCGTAAACAAGTTCACATTCAATGCGAAGCAAAAACTTGAAGGCGATGTTTTTGTGTTCGACGAAACTTCCATGATTGATGTGAAACTTGCAGCAGAGCTTCTTGTTGCGCTTCCAGATGAAGCGACTGTCGTTTGGGTGGGAGATACAGATCAGCTTCCGTCGGTTGGGGCAGGCTCAGTTTTGGGAGACTTGATAAAATCCAGCATCATTCCATCTACGCGCCTTGAGCTTATTTTCAGGCAGGATACGGCAGGGCTTATCGTTGCCAATGCGCACCATGTCAATGCAGGTGAGAGTCTTGAAGTAAGACAGGGCGATACTGATTTTTATTTCATTAGATGCGAAGATCCTGCAATGTGCGTGAAGCGCGCCATTGAATTTATGACAGTCCGCATTCCGAGGAAATTCGGAATGGACCCCATGCAGGATGTGCAAGTCTTAGTCCCTATGAGGAAGAATGTTCTTGGGGCGGACAATCTCAATTTCGAACTTCAAAAGGCGCTTAATCCTACGGGGGACACTCTATCTAGGGGCGGTTCGTTCTTTCGTGTCGGTGATAGAGTAATGCAGCTTAGGAATAATTACGACAAAGATGTCTACAATGGAGATGTCGGCTTTGTTAAGGCGATCGATCCTGAAACGCGCTCGTTGACGGTGCTCTTTGATGGTAGGCCTGTAAGGTACGATAGCTCTGATCTTGATGAAATCGTCTTAGCATATGCTACTACGATTCATAAATCGCAAGGCAGCGAGTATCCTGCAGTTGTCATAATAGTGCACACGCAGCATTATGTGATGCTTCAGCGCAATCTTCTTTATACGGCAATTACCCGCGGCAAAAAATTAGTTCTTCTTATTGGAGTTCCTTATGCCGTAGATCGCGCCATATCTGTTAACTCCGTAAGGGAAAGGCGCACATCGCTTGTCGCGCGTCTTGCGGCATTGGAGGAGGGCAAGAGATGATTTTAGCACCTCTTCGCGGCGTTACTGTAAGATCCTTTAGAAAGGCATTTTCAGATGTCATTTCTGAGGCTGGCTTCACGGAAGCAGTAACGCCATTTATTTCTGCAATGCCGGGAGTGAATCCTTTGGTCGATAGAGAGTTGGTGAACGGTCCAAACGATGAGAAGATAGTTGTCACCCCTCAGTTTATAGGCAAAGATCCCATTCAGTTGAGGCGCTGCCTTAAAATGCTTAAGGAGAATGGCTGGCAAAGGGCAGATCTTAATTGCGGCTGCCCATTCCCGATGATTCGCAAAAAAGGGCGCGGCAGTGGTATGCTTTCTACTCCTGACAATCTTTGTAGAATGCTTGAGGCTGGTTGCGATGAGATGGGAGAAGGCTTTTCTGTAAAGGTAAGGCTTGGCGTTAATTCTCCAGATGAGCTTGAAGGCTTGATGCCTATTTTCAATCGCTTTCCATTGCGCTTCCTTGCCATCCATGCGCGCACGGCCCGCCAGATGTATGAAGGCGAATGTAACAGAGAGGCTTTTGAGAAAGTCGCCTCAATGGCTGCAATGCGCGTTGTCGCGAATGGTGATTTGCCTGTTGCGCCTTTTGATGCGTCTGGCAGGGAGGCGATGGTCGGCAGGTCTTTTATTCGTTCGCTTGGAGAGCGCCCTGACATAGGCGAGAAGCTTCGTGAGTATGTTGAAGTTTCAATGAGTGAGCTTAAATCTGATCGCCCTGTTCTTGGTAGAATGAAAGAGCTTGTTGCGTATTGGCGCACATTGCCCAGCT
>JAGBWQ010000015.1 GCA_017629735.1 Kiritimatiellia bacterium | reverse complement strand
CGGCAGCGACAAGCCCGATCTCCGTAATCCGCTCAAGTGGCAGGATATGAGCGACTTCTTCAGGCGCGCGAGTTTCAAGGCGTTCGCTTCGTGCGTGGAGCAGGGCGGCCTTGTGAAGGGCTTGCTCGTGAAGGGGATCGTCGGCGTCGAGACCCGCACGTGGTTCGACAAGCGCGAAGCATTCGTCAAGGAGAACGGCGGCAAGGGTCTCGGATACATCAGCTGGACGAAGGAAGGCGAGCTTAAGGGGCCTATCGCAAAGTTCCTCACCGAAGAGCAGCTTGCTGAGATGAAGGAAATCTCCAAGATGGAGCCAGGCGACTGCCTCTTCTTCATGGCTGCCGATGTCGACGAGTGCAACCGCCTTTCTGGTCTCGTCAGAACGAACATCGCCGACAACATGACGAACGACATTCGCGAGAAGAACTGCTACAAGTTCTGCTGGATCGTCGACTTCCCGTTCTTTGAGAAAGATCCCGAGACGGGCAAGATCATCTTCTCTCACAACCCCTTCTCTATGCCGCAGGGCGGACTTGAGGCGCTTAACACCAAGGCTCCTCTCGACATCGAAGCTTATCAGTACGATGTTGTCTGCAACGGCATCGAGCTTTCTTCGGGCGCTATCCGCAACCACAGGCTCGACATTATGGAGAAGGCATTCGAGATTGCTGGCTATCCCAAGGAAGTCATTCAGGAGAAGTTCGGCTGTCTCTACAATGCGTTCAAGTTTGGCGCACCTCCCCACGGCGGTATCGCCCCTGGCGTCGACCGCATGGTGATGCTCCTTACCGACACGCCCAATATCCGCGAAGTCATCGCATTCCCGATGAACCAGAAGGCGCAGGATCTCATGATGAATGCTCCGAACTTTGTTACTGAGCAGCAGCTTAGAGAGCTTCACCTCAAGATTCGCGGAACTGGAAGCGAAGTTGCTGGCTCTGAAAAGTAATAAGAGATAAATCAAGGTGAAAAATCTTAAATTCACTTTGAAAGCATGGCCGGTTGTCACGATTGTGACAATCGGTCTATGTTTTCTGACGCAGCAAGTAGCAAAGTTAATCGGTATCGATTTGCCCGATCAGAAGAATGTCGAATTAGTTCGCAATATGATTCTTGCGATGTTCGACTCAAAGGAAGCTTTCCTCGAAGGAATCTTCCTTCTCTCGCAAGTCCTTATCCTTCTCCCTGTGGCCGAAGAATTTATCTTTCGCTATCTCGCCGTCCTTTTGCCTTGGCGCATAGTAGATAAAAAGTTCTCGTCTTTAGTTTCTAAAGCCGTTCTTGCAGTTCTTTCAACTCTCTCGGCCGTCTTATTCTCTGCAGCTCATTATATTTCGCAGCCCTTTGACGCGGCGTTCCTCGCGCTCTTCTTCTTCGGCCTTGCGCAGATATACATCTACTTGAAGACAAAAAACATTTGGTTCCCAATTCTCAACCACGCACTTTTCAATCTTACGAATCTCGTGCTGGCGCTTTCACTTCCCGCTGCAAGCTAAAAACAAGCGGTCGTAAAAAAGATGAAAGTCTGCTTCGAAACATTTGGTTGCCGCCTCAATAGAGCAGAGGCTCTTCAGCAAGAGGCAAACTACATTGCCGCAGGCTGGGAGCTTACTGAAAAGCACGACGATGCAGATTTAGTAATTGTGCGCGGTTGCAGCGTAACAGAAAAAGCGCAGACCGATTGCGAAAGACTTATTGCCCATATTCGCCGCAAATACCCTTCTCTTCGAGTAAAGGTTGAGGGCTGTCTCATTGATTCCACAAACCGCAAAAGAAAAGAAGAGAAAATAGATCCCGTCCAAGAATTTGAAAAGACGGCAGTTCCAACGAGAACGGCAAGAGGATTTTTAAAAGTTCAAGATGGTTGCTCAAGGCGCTGCGCGTATTGCATCATCCCATCTTTTAGAGGAGCCTCCACATCGATTGCATTTAACGATGTAATTGACAATGCAAAAAAACTGAGAGACCAAGGCGGATACGAAGAGATTGTGATGACGGGCTGCAATCTTTCGCTCTATGCTTCAGACGGGAAAACGCTTCCCGACCTTATCGATGCGCTCTCGTCTCTCGGCAGCTTTCGTCTGCGCTTAGGCTCTATCGAGCCTGGCGGGAAAGCGCAAGAGGTAATACGCGCAATGGCGGCAAACGAAAATGTTTGCAGGTCGCTTCACCTTTCTATCCAATCAGGCTCAAATGCAATTCTCTCTGCGATGCGCAGGCCATATCTTTTAAGAGATGTCGACGCCCTTGCAGATGAAGTTGTCTCTCTAATGCCCAACTGCTCGCTTGGTTGCGACATTATAACAGGCTTCCCCGGAGAGACTGAGATTGATTTCTTGGCAACTTCTTCGCTTCTTAAGCGCCACCCATTTACAAACGCGCATATCTTTCCGTTTTCGCCGCGCCCTGGCACATCAGCAGCAATGATGATGCCGCAGCTGCCGCGCGCAATCAAATCGCAGCGCGCAAAGGAGCTTGCGAAAATTTCAGCGCGTCATCGAGCAACGGCAATCGAGTCGTTCATCGGAAAAGTTGTTGAAGTAATCGTAGAAGACGAGAAGCCGCCATCTGGCTGGACGAGCGAATATTTCTGGTGCACACTTAAAACTGCCGCGCGCGGAATGTTCCCGCGCAAGAAGTTGTGCAAGATGAAAGTTATCGGAAGCACTAAGGGCAAGCTTGAAGCCGTCCACGCTGACACTTGATCTCCTTAAGGAAATCTTTGTCGTCAGTTAAGACTTCAACTTTATCGCCCTTCCCAATCCAGCGCGCCATGCGCAGAAAATCGCAAATCATTTTGTCGGCTCTGTGCAAGCCAGTTCCGCCTGTATAAGAGACGCGCACTCTTCCATCAACTTGCGATGAAGCTCTTGGCCCGTCGAAAACAATCCAGACAAAATCGTCTGGGCATTTCTCTATGTGCGCCTTAGCCTGCTTTAAAAGATCGTCCCTGTCTCGCGCCGTACGATTTGCGCCAAGGATTTTATTCCACCCATCAATTATAACCATCTTCCCGCCGGCAGGAAGCGCGGCAAGATCGATTGACGCAAGCAATGCAAGATCGAAGTGCGCCTTGAGAGAATTCATCTCATCTCTAAGCGCGGCATTAGTTTCTTTGAGCTTGGCAACTTCGGCCTTAAGCTCTCGCACATGGGCAACTCTCGCCCCAAGAATCACATCTTGCGAACTCACACCAAAGCAGCGGACGCATAACGATCGCGCCCAGAAAGATCTTTGCCGATGACAATATCTGTAAACCCGTACCCCGCCATCAGCTTGCGAAGCGCGTCACCTTGATTCTCTCCTATTTCGAAAAAGACTTTACCGCCACTCTTAAGGAGATTTAAAGCGTCAGCAAGGTAGCGGTCGTAGAAGTCGAGACCAGTCTCACCACCGTCAAGAGCAAGGCGCGGCTCGAAATCCTTCACTCTCGGATCAAGCGTCTCGCACACTGCACTTTCAATATACGGAGGATTGGAAACGATAACATCGACACATTGTGGCTCGTCAAAATCATCAAGCCCATCCATCACGGCAAATTTGACGCGGCCAGAGAGATTGCAAGATTGAGCATTCTCCTTTGCCAAAGAGATTGCATCTTCGCTGATATCAGTTCCAAGAAAAACTCCCGCGCCTTTATGCTCGCTCGCTAGAGAAAGGATAATTGCGCCGGTACCAGTGCCAACATCAACTACAAAAGGCGTACCGCCAAGAGTAGAAAGATGTTTGAGAACTAAGGAGACAAGTTCTTCTGTTTCAGGGCGCGGAATCAAGGCTCGCCTATCGCACTTAAGCGTGAGGTGCCTAAAATCCCACTCACCCAAAACATACTGAAGCGGCTCGCCCTTAACAAGACGCGCCATACCGCGGCGCATTGCCTCGATATGACGCTGCGAGGGAGTTGCGTCGAGATGCGAAGAGAGAAAGCCTCGCCCAATACCAAGCAATCTTGATGCCAGAAGCTCCGATGCGACGAGCGCATCTGGAACGCCGTGGGACTCAAGATACCCAAAGGCCTTCTCTACAACTTGACGCCAATCCATTGAGTCGCGCCGTTAGAACGGCATATCGTCCATCTCGCCGGGATCAACATCCATGTCCGGCTCTGCAGGAGCAGGCACAGGCTCGGTGGACGAACCATCTGCATCAAGAAGCTCAATCTTAAGCGCCGTAAGATCAACAAAATACTGCACTCCGCGAGGGCCTTCCCAGCGACGGCCATCGACTGCGAAGCGCACCTTTGCGCGCTGCCCCTTACGCACTCCATCGAGAAGAGAGCAGTTATCCTTCTTGAAGCTGAACTTTACGGGGTTGGGATATTTGCTGGGGCTATCGACATCGTTGCCGATGATAACATCGCGCTTGGTAAACCCGCTGGAAAAAGTCTGGACAGGAAGAACTTCCTCAACCACGCCAGTATATTCAAACACCTGTGACATTTTTTACTCCTTAATTTAATTGAAATTTTTATGAAAGCTTAAATGCTTCGCGGCGCAAGAAATCGATTTGAACCGAGGTGAGCGCCTCATAGCCCTTCTTATTCAAGACGCCAGCATCGGTAAAGTATTTCGACGCGTTCTCTGCCGTAAAGCCGCACGCCGCGCCAAGATCGAGATATTTGCCCTCCATCTTCGCAACATATTGCTTAAGCATCTCCAGTTGCTTAGGCGCCTTTGCGCACCTTGCCGCATCTAACGGCGAATACACAGGCGCGAAAACAACTATGGCCGCAGATGGCGAAGCCTTGCGTGCCTGATTGATGAACCTGAAAACGCCATCGCGCAGTTTCTTCCACGGCGCATCAAGATCTGACGCTTCGCACCAAAGGACATACACATTGTGTGCTTTGCCATGCTTTGTAACTTCGCGAAGACGAGAGAAAGCATTCTGCGCTTTATCGACAGAAGCAACACCCTCGTCTACCATTGAGAATGTATCGACATCTGCGCCAAAAGTTTTCTGCCAGACTTTCTTGGCGGGAGTCGCTTCCAACGAACAAGAAGACGAACCGCCAAAAACAGCTATAAGCGGACACTTGCGCTTTGCGCGATTGCGGAAGCAATCGATCGGCACAATATCAAAATCGCATTCCTTTACATGCTGAAACTCTGGATTGATGTTCCAGCAAACGCGATCTGGCTCAAGCGAAATCGCGTTGTCGCAAGCAGCAGAGCGAACTGTACGCACAAATGCGCCAGTGCCGTCCTTCTTGCGCATTGTAATCTCATACGCATAAACACGCGAAAACGACTTGTCGCCCTGAGGCACTGCCGGGAACGAAATCTGAAGCATATCGACCACCGTTCCATCGTTCTTCGTGACCTTTACATCTTCAAACTTGACCTCAGGCTTCTTAGCGTATGCCGGCGGCTTTTTCGCCGCGGCGCGCGAAGCGAATGCAAACTCAGGCGCGGCAGGATTTACCGGAACTGGCACAATCCAATCGTCGCCAAGCGGATTCATCTTCGAAAACTCCATGCGGCGAACTGCAAGGAAACCATCGTGAACATCAATGACATAGCCCGCATTGCAGTTGTCGCGGCCGATACGCTTGCCGCCATTTGGCGGAACGGCAGCTGAGAATACGCCACCTCCAAGAGATGAGCTATAAGAAAGCGAACATGTGCCAAAGCTTGTGAAGCCGCCCTGCCACACAGCACGCTCGTCCGTGAGAGGCTTATGCGAATGGCCAGAGAAGCACACAGCATTGGGGAACGCGGAAAGCACATCCGTAGTATTCCTTCCGCAATCTGGCCACCACGCATCGCCTCCGTGGCAAGTGCGCTTCGGGTGCAAGTGCTGAACAAAGAAGAACGGCTTGTTGCCTTTAAGCTCGGCCTCGTGCTCCTTAAGATAGCCAGGCAGCTCAACGGCTTCATAATCATGCTTGCCGCCCATGCCGCCATTGCGCCAGTGTGAACCAAGGAACCAGTAGCCCTTTACATTCTTCGCGAAGAACGGCGTGTACGGCTCGCCGAAAAGGCGCGGCCAGAGAGTTTCCTTCGTCCAATAAATATGCTTCGCGCGGTAGGATTCTTCATCGATGACATAATTGCCATCTTTATCTACCTTGGGATTGCCAGATTCGTCTTTGACTGCATACTCTGGTTTTTTGCGATGGCCCCAATCCGACTGATCGTGGTTGCCCATTACGAAAACGCGCTCCACCTTCTCTCCGTCGGGACGCTTATCATTTGGGAACACTTCAAACCAAGCCTTCGCAAAAGATTCAAGCTCAACAACAAGACCCAAGTTGGCCAAGTCTCCTGCGACTACAACACAATCAACTTTGACATCACGAAAATGCTTAAGAGCCTTCTTCCACTTCCAAAGCTCACCGTCTATTTCCGTTATATGAACATCGGAAAGAACACCTATGCGCAGCTTTCTGTCGGGAGATAGCGCTGCATACATTCCCTTTGGAGCAATAAATGCACCAGATGCCGTGGTGAGCATCGCCAGGAAGTCTCTGCGTGATGTCATCGTTTTAACCTTCATTTGATTGCTTTAAAGTGCATTGAATAGATGCCGAAAGAACATAGCTCTCGCCGCTCTTAAGCTCTCTGCCGCCCGGCCAATCGCTTACAGGCTCGACGCAAGCGAACTTGCGCCAATCATCTTTTTCAAGATCGGGGAGGCGCAATTCAGGCCCTGGATTCCAAACGACTGCAGAATCGTTGCCGGTGGAGACAATTGCAGTTGCCCTCTCTGCGCCAGGATCTATCAGCGCATACTCGTGCTTGATCTCGCTCTTCATTGCGAAGACATGGTCGACATCGCGATTGAGCGCGAAATCTCCAGTATGCTTCAAGTCTGGTGTGCCAGAAAGGCAATCGAAATAGACAAGGCCATCAAGCCCTCTTACATACGCGTCGTTTCTCTCGCGCAAACGCAAATACGGATGCAAGCCACAGCTGAAGGAGAATGGCTTCTTGGAATCATTGCGCGTATTAAGGGTGAGATTGAGCTTCATCGTCACCGATACCGTATATTCGAGATCGAAATCATACGGCCAAATCTTACGCGTCTCATCATCAGACGAAATGCCAAGAACGATTTCCGTCTTCTCTTCAGAATATTCTGTCGAGCGCACTTCAAAAACCATCATCCTCGCAAAACCATGCTGAGGGAGATCTTTTGAAAACTTCTTGCCAAACTGCGGCCAACATACTGGCACGCCGCCATGGAAAGATTCGCCGCGGTTGTAATCTCTCTTCGCAGGGCGAAAGATAACAGGACCAACGCCTGTTGGTCTGTAATCAAGAACATTAGCGCCGAGAAGCGCTATTTCTGCCGACCCGTACTTGTTGGCAAGCACAACATTCGGATAGCCTGCAAACCCAGGGCGGAAAACTATGCGCCCCGGAGCTCCGTAGCGCACATTAAGCCGATCGATATCTTCCTTCATAGTATATATATTATACCAAATCATTCGCGCCTTCCGCGCGACGGAACTTTTCATTTGAACCGGCTATAACAAGCGCGACCTCGCCCTTTTCCTTTACCCCTTCAAATATGCGCACAAGATCGGAAAGATAGCCGCGCGTTACACGCTCGTGCATCTTCGTAAGCTCGAGGCACACAGCAGCTTCGCGGTCGCCAAGAACATCGAGAGCGGCCTGCAAGGTGGCGGCAATGCGATAGGGAGATTCGTAGCAAATTATTGTATGAGGAGAGGCGGCATCGGCAGCAAACCAGTTGCGCAATGCGCCAGGCCCGCGAGGAGGGAAACCGCGGAAAGTATAGGACGATGTTGGCAGCGCGCTCATAAGAAGCGCCACATCAACAGCGCACGCACCAGGAATGATATCGTACTGCAAGCCTTTGGCGGCGCAAGCGCGCAAAAGCCTATATCCTGGATCTGATATGCCAGGGTAGCCGCCATCTGAACAAAGAACAACTTCGTGCCCTTGCTCAAGCATAGCAATAACGCGCCCTTCTGTGCGCTCTTCATTACCCTGCCGATAAGAAAACATCTCCTGTGGGCGCGGAATTGAAAAATGAGAGAGCAGCTGCCATGTGCGGCGTGTATCTTCACAGGCTATCGCATAAGCATTGCGGAAAGCTTCTAACGCACGAGGAGAAAGATCACCGAGATTACCGATTGGGGTTGCAACTACATGAAGCATAACAATCTTCTAACAATCTTCTATCCTTGGAAGTGGTGCTCGGGGCGGGACTCGAACCCGCAAGGATCTCTCCACATGCACCTCAAGCATGCGTGTCTGCCAATTTCACCACCCGAGCAGGGTTGCAAAACAATGCGTAGTATATCATATTTACTTTGACTTGTGCAAGTAGGCAAAATGCCAAAATTTTTCACTCTCCCTCTCTACTACAGATGTTGTTTACAAATAAGTGAAAATTCGGTAAACTACGCAAGTTTTTTGCAATATTAACAAAAGAATACAGAAGAACAAACATGAACAACACTGGAAACGAAACAAAAGTACCTTTGCCGTCCATTTGGCTTTCACTCGCTCCCATTCTCGCTCTCATCGCAATGCTGTTCTTCTCTGTCACCGCATTCGGTGTTGGAACGCTTGACGGTGCAAGCCAGCTAACACTACTCGTCTCCGCCGCTGTTGCAGCCGCCATCGGAATAGGCGTCTATAAAATAAAATGGCAACACCTCGAAAGCGCCTTCATCACCACTATCGCCGATGTAATGCCGTCCATTTTGGTCTTGCTCCTCATAGGCGCTCTTAGCGGCGCATGGATGTGCAGCGGTATCGTGCCCGGTTTCATCTACTACGGAATGAAAATCATTCACCCGCAGTTCTTCCTCGCCACGGCTTGCATCGTCTGCGCCGTAGTGTCGATGATGACTGGCAGCTCATGGACAACAATCGCCACCATCGGTCTTGCGCTCATCGGCATTGGCAGAGCACAGGGCTTCGAGCCTGGCATCGTCGCAGGTGCAATCATTTCCGGCTCCTATTTTGGCGATAAGATGTCGCCCCTTTCCGACACCACAGTTCTCGCATCGTCCGTCACCGACACTCCTCTTTTCACGCATATCCGCTACATGATGGTCACTACCGTTCCAGCGATGACCATTACGCTTATAATCTTCTTGTTCCTCGGTCTCAACCACGAAGTTACTTCGACAGAGCAAATGGACTTTATCAGCAAGGGGCTTTGCTCTAAATTCAACATCTCTCCTTGGATTTTCCTCGTTCCCGCGCTTACCGCAATTCTTATCGCGCTAAAAACGCCTTCGATCATAGCGCTTTTCATCTCCGCTATAATGGGCGGCGTCTTCGCACTTATTTTCCAGCAGAATGCGCTCGTCGAAATCGCCGAAGGCGGCAGCGCACTTAAAGGCGCCGTGATCGCGCTCTATGGCGATGCCTCGCTTGATTTCGCCGACAAGACTCTCAAGGAGCTTACCGAATCTGGCGGCATGGCAGGCATGCTCAATACTGTATGGCTTATTCTCTGCGCCATGGTGTTTGGCGGGATCATGAAAGGCTGTCGTATGCTCGATGCGATTACTGCGCTTTTCATTCGCGCAATCCGCGGCCGCACTTCCATGATTGCCTCAACCGTCGCCTCTGGCTCGTTCTTCAATATCATTCTCGCCGATCAGTACCTCGCCATCATTTTAACTGGCGGCATGTACATGCCTGTGTACACAAGCAAAGGCTATGAAAATAGACTCTTAAGCCGCACAACCGAAGATGCGGTTACTGTAACAAGCCCCTTGATTCCTTGGTCAACCTGCGGCATGACTCAAGCTACAATGCTTAATGTGCCTACAATAACTTACCTGCCATACAGCTTCTTCAATATTCTTTGCCCCATATTCACCATTGCCGTTGCCGCTCTAGGCTTTGGCATTAAGCGAACGATCTCCGGCAACGAGAAGTAAGATTGTCAGCAAAAACGCGCCCGCCTCACATAGCATAAACTATGTCTGCAGGTGGAGGCGCTGAAAATGTAACGCGCTTCTGCGTTGCGGGGTGAATGAACGAAAGCTCAACCGCATGAAGTAGAGTGCGCGCCGGCTTGCGCCTAAGCCTTCTGTCCGCGGCGCTATCGCCATAGAGTTTGTCTCCCGCTATCGGATGCCCAAGGCCTTTGGCATGAATGCGGATCTGGTGTTGCCTGCCAGTTTCGATGTCGAATCTAACAAGCGCAAGAGACCCGCTTCTTGCAAGCGTATTATAATGAGAAATCGCGCGAAGCCTTTCGCGCCCGACTGGCGCATCGACCGTTCCTGCCGGCGGCTTTGGCGCGCCATGGCAAACAGCAAGATAAGTCTTTTGAATATCCTTGTGCGATTCAAACTGTTTTCTCAGCGCTAGATACGCGCTCTGCGTCTTTGCGAAAACGATTACGCCTGTTGTATCTGCATCTAATCTATGCACCACGCCTGGACGAGAGACAGATCCAACGCTTGCCGCCTGCGGACAATGCTTAACAAACTCTTCCGCAAGAGATCCGCTCTCGTGCCCTGGAGCTGCATGAACATACACGCCAGATGGCTTGTCGGCAACGAGCAAATCGTCGTCTTCGTAAATGATGTTCATCGCGATTTTAGAAACTCTCTGTACCCACGACGGCGCAAACGGCAGGCGGGGCATTTCCCACAACCATCGCCAGGGATGCCATTGTAGCAAGTCAAAGTTTCATTCTTAATGACATCGAGAATGCCAAGCTTATCTGCAAGCGCCCACTCTTGAGCCTTCGTCATGTGCATGAAGGGAGCTACAATCTTGATAGGATAATCAAGTGCCAAACGTATGGCGCGCCCTTGTGCCCGGACAAAATTTTCCCTGCAATCAGGATAACCAGAAAAATCTGTTTCGGAAACACCTATGTGCACTTCTTTCGCGCCAAGCGATTTTGCCCACACAGATGCGGCAAGAAGGAAGAATGCATTGCGCCCTTCGACAACTGTGCTTGGGCACTTATCGCCCTTCTTTTTCACAATGCGCTCTGACGCATTAAAAAGAGCATTGTCTGTGATCGAAGTATAGAAATCCATACGCACTGTCTTGTGCGTTTGAACACCAAACTTCTTGGCCAGACTCTTTGCGTATTTAGTCTCGAGACAATGGCGCTGGCCATACTCGAAAGTTATCGCGGCAACATTATCGGCCCCATACTTGCGCACGGCAAGCGCAAGAGATGTGGCGGAATCTTGACCGCCAGAGAGCACCACTACTGCTTTATACTCTTTTTTCATCGCACAATAACAGCAAAAGGTTTTGGCCCGTCAGTAACGAATTCAATTTGAGATTCGCCCGATGAGCCGCCAGAAGAGGCAAAAGATTTTACTGCTACTCGATAGCGCGAAGATGGAATGAGATTTTTAAAATTCATTCCCGCAGTAGAAACAACAACACGCCCTTTGCCGCGAACAAGTGATTTCGTCTCGCTCTCAAGAACACGATACGCGCCTTTGCGAACGAGAGAGAGAGAATCGATAAGAACGCGGCGCTTCCCCTTTGCACTATCTTCACAAATAAGAAGAGTTGCACCATGCGGAACAGAAGAGACATCTATCACCTCATCTGTAAATTCGTCGCCAAGAGAAATTTCTGCAACTCGATTTGTCTGAATCCCATCAGTCCACCTAAGCTCTGTCTTTGCATGATCCTCAGGATAACGCTTAAGCCTTATATGGAGAGAGACGCCTGAATAATCTTCGCACCCCGCAATCGAAAGAACGCCATAGGCGGTTCCACTTGAAATCTGACAGATTCCAGCAGTATCTTTCGGTGCATATATACGCTCGCCCGAAAGGCCTGGATACATCTCAGGAATAAGAGATGTGTGATCTTTTGTATTGCCTCCTGCAGAGAAGAGCGAGAAGTCGCATTCAAAAACTGCACCAGCGCCTTCAAGCGAATCAGAAAGACGCATAATAGAAACTGAATTTGAGACAGTCGAGAAACTATTTATCCATGAAAAAATAGCGCGCGTAGAACCTATGCGCTCTGTGCTAAGCACCTCTGGTGCTTCAGCTCCATCTGATGTTACAATAGCAAGGCGCCCAAGCCCCCACACTCCAGTAGTTCCTCTCCCGTCGAGCAAAAGCGATATCTTTTTTACCTGCGCTTCTTCAGGAATGAGAAAGACGCCTTCCTCTAATTTGTCTTTAGCTGAAACGACAGGAATTCTTCCTAAGGTTTCGCCATCTTCGCCAATCACAACTGAAAGAAATCTCGTAGGCTCCAGCGACGAACACCTAACGGAATAGACAATCGCAACAATTGGACTTTGATAATTCTTGGATATTAAAATATCGGAAAGAGTGTCGAATTTAATACACGATTCCGAATAAGTCTCAAGCCCGCGGAAACGCCAGCCGTCTACAATCGCTTCTTCCGCACCTGCCGCCGCCTTTGCCGCGATTGAGGAAATATCGACCTCATTAGTCGTCGCAGCAAAGAGACTCTGCGAAATCGCGGCGGCCAAAAGCACGCCGCATACCGTTAATGTCGGAATGCGGAGCATGCTTGATCCTTTCTTAGCGCTTCTTTGCGAGCGCGGGATTTACAGGAGTTTCTTTTACGAGCGAGGCAATCTTCTCCGTCACCTCGGGATTTGCACGAAGATATTCAATCGTCGCAAGAGAGCCCTGCGCAAGCTGCGAGTCGCCAAACGAAAGCCAGCTGCCGCGCTTTTCAACAATGCCGCGCTGAAGAGCAGCATCGAGAACAGAACCTTCGTAGGAAATGCCGCAAGTATAGAGGATGTCGAACTCCGCTTCGGTGAAAGGAGGCGCAACCTTGTTCTTTACTACCTTCACCCTTGTGCGGTTGCCCACAACCTGCCCTGCCGTATTCTTGATCGCGCCGATACGCACAACCTGAAGACGGCAAGATGCATAGAACTTAAGAGCCTTGCCGCCAGGGGTCGTCTCGGGGTTGCCGAACATTACGCCTATCTTCTCGCGCACCTGATTTGTGAAGATGCAAGGAGTTTTCGTCTGCGCCAAAACGCCTGTGAGCTTACGCATTGCCTGGCTCATAAGACGCGCCTGAAGCCCCATGTGGCTGTCGCCCATATTGCCGTCGATTTCCGCCTGAGGCGTGAGAGCCGCAACAGAGTCGACAACGATAACATCGAGCGCACCTGACTTGCAGAGCTGCTCGCAGATCGTAAGAGCTTCTTCGCCAGAATTTGGCTGGGAGACGAGAAGATTGTCGAGGTCGACACCAATCTTCTTCGCGTACGCAGGATCGAGAGCGTGCTCTGCATCGATAAACGCAGCAACGCCGCCAGCTTTCTGAGCATTAGCTACGACATGAAGAGCGAGAGTCGTCTTGCCCGACGATTCCTGACCGTAGCACTCGACGATGCGGCCACGAGGAAGCCCGCCCACGCCAAGCGCCATATCGAGCGAAAGCGCGCCTGTGGAGATTACGGGAATGTCTTCAACTTCCCTATCACCAAGGCGCATGATGGACATATCACCAAATTCTTTGCGGATCTGACTCATCACAGCATCAAGTGCCGTATTGCCAGTCTTTATCTCGTTAGCCTTTGCCATTTTCTACTCCATTTCTATTCTAAATCTTGTTGCGCCGCAGCCTAACAATCATTTCCCGCCGTAGAACGCATTGTTGCGCTCGGCAATATTCGCAAGATGACGCGAGACCTTACGAATCTCGGAAAGAAGCTCGATGTAAATTACGCCAGTCTCAGCAGAGCAGAGCTTTTCACGCAATCTGAGGAGATGTTCCTTTTCGTATTTTACAACGAGAGAAACTATCTCATCTTTCTGAGAAAGCACCTGTTCGCGCAGAGCATCGCCGCCGCCGGCAAGGAGCGAAAGTGTATTCTGCGCCTGCTTTGCGAGAATATCGAGAAGATGCCAATACTCACCTTCTGCCAGCGAGCTGAGTTTCTTCTCGCCTTCCTGCAGAGTATCAAGAATCCTTCTAACGACAGATGCATGGTCGCCAATGCGCTCTGCATCGTTAACGCAATGCAGGAGCATCGGAATATGCTCAGCCTGCTCGTGGGAGATGGCCTTTTCCATCAAGCGAGCAAGGTACGAGGAAATATCTGCCTGTCTCTCATCGATGGCGCGCTCGAGATCGTCAAGGCGAGTTGAAAACTCGATATTTTCCTTGTCGGAGCGATCGTAGAGCTTGAACGCGCAGTAAACGGAGAGCCACGCTTTGCCAAGCATCTTCCTCAAGGCCGTGGTGGTCTGCTGAAGAGCCACAGATGGCGTATCGAGAAGGATTGGCTCGAGACGACGGAACTTGACCTTCGCCTCCTTCACAGGAAGAACACGCTCGCACAACGCCGCCAGAGGTCCTATGAACGGCACGAGCAACACTGTAGTGATGACATTAAACAATGTATGTGCGTTAGCAATTTGACGCGGAAGATCGCCATCAGAAGAGAAATAACGAACCAACTTAAAAAACACGGGCTCGCCACCAATAACAAACGCGAAGGAAATAAAAATCATCAATCCTCCGCAGAAGTTGAAAAGTGTATGCGCCAATGCCGCTTGCTTTGCTACGCGGTTTGCTGTCATGGCGGCAAGCTGCGCAGTTACGGTAGTTCCAACATTAGAGCCAATCACCAAAAGGACGGCCGTATAGATATTTAGAAGCCCACTTGCGCCCAACGCAAGAATGATGCCCGTGCATGCAGAAGAACTCTGTATCAGCAAGGTAGCGATCATTCCAACACAAAAGGCGCCTACCATAGAGCCCATGGACAGTCTTCCAGATGCATCAGGAACGCACTCAAAAAGCCTAAACATCGAACGGAAAGCTTCATCTTTCCCTAGAACCTTAAGCTCTTCTCCCATCATTCCCATTCCCAAGAACAGGAACCCGAAGCCGAGAATGGTTACACCCCAACCATTGATCCTGCGCCCTTTGAAGAATGTCATCGCAAGACCAATAGCCAATGCCGGCATCACAAGACCTTGGATATTAAAGGCTACAAGCTGCGCTGTAATTGTAGTTCCGATGTTGGCGCCAAAAATAATGCCTATCGATTGTACAAGTGTTAAAAGACCGGCATTTACAAATCCTATGACCATCACTGTCGATGCACTTGACGACTGCACAACGGCGGTAACGACGGCTCCAGAACAGATGGCAACAAAGCGATTTGCTGAGAAGAGGCGCAATATGCTTCGCATTCTCTCGCCAGCAACGAGGTGCAAACCGTCTCCCATCAATTTCATGCCATAAACAAATATGGCCAGACCACCCAAGACGCCAAGCAACAACCCTATCATTTGCTTATTTTTACCTCTTTATTTTTAGAAAATTATTTGGCATATATTTTATCATTTAGACGCCACTCAATGCAATAGAACAAAACTCAATCTTCTAAAATCAATTATTCTTCTTTAATCCTTAATTCTTAATTACCCTATGGCATGCCCCCAGGATTTCATCAGCGGACGAAGAAGAATGAGCCTGGCAGCGCAGACATTGCAGCCTCACTCGTATTGCCGTAGCAACCCATATTAACGCGCTTTCCATGCCAACCAGCATCACAATCTGGCTCGCCACTATAATCGCTATTCGGGTCGCCTGCGTCAATCGTCGGAGACTCTACCCTTTCTGCATCACGAATAAGAACTCCATTAACAAAATATCCCTTATGCGTGCGCGGGTGAGCGTCCCAAGCAATAACTGCCGCGCGAACTTCAGGCTTAAAGACTGTGCACTGATCTACCGTGGTCGTAAGGTCTACCAATTCCTCTTGGCGCGTCACTAGCTTCGCATCACCATAAATAACGCCATCACCAAGATTAAGAGTTCCACCCTCATGACTGAGCACAGAAGTCTCTGACTCAAAAATCGTGTAGCGCACATCCGCCAAAGCATTTGCCTGAACTATCATATCCTCCGCATACACACCTGTCTTCTTCGCGCCGAGAAGATTGCCGTTAAAGATTGAGTTCTCCACAAGCACTGCTCCAGATGCAATATTGAGGCCTGCTGCATTCGATGTACCATCACTGAGATTGCCGAAGAATGTGCAGTTAACGACTTCTACATATTTATTCACATTGCCTGTATTAATCTTAAGCGCACCACCATACGGACCAGGGCCAGAGTTCTGATGCCAACTTTCATGGTTTCCAATAAAGAGGCAATTGGTGAAGCAGCTACCGGCCGTACCGCTCCCCAACACGACAATGCCACCGTAACTGATTTTACTCGAAGTGCCGCCGCGATTGGAACGGAAAACGGTCCTACGCACCGTAAGCGGCGCATCGACTGCATAAATCGCACTGCCTGAACTTGTGTCATTACCTGACTTCGGGCGCGAGCAATTCCAAATCAAACCGTTAGTAAGAAAGAGTGTATCATCTATGATAACGCGCTTAAACTTATTCAGGCGAAGCGCACCGCCATTACCAGATTTTACATCGGCGTTGGTTCCCAAATCAGTATTGGAGTTGCCCTCAAATACGCAGTTGGTAATCGTAAGAATCGTAGATGAAGCATCGCCTGTTGCGTTGATACCACGCCCGTCAACCGCACCAGATCTGATATTGCCAAAGAAACGGCAATTTATCAAAGTGAGATCACCTGTCCCTGTCTTCACGAATCCACGCCCAGAAGAAGCTCCAGTAAACTCGAAGCTTTCGAAGGTAAGCGGCACCGTATTTGCAACAGACATTGGCGTGCGAAGACCGCCAGACTCACAGAGAGTCCTCCATCCCTTCCGCTGCCGCCCTTCCGTCTCAAACCCTTCAAATCCGCCGCGGATTACGAGCGGATAAGATGGCATGAGATCTACCTTAACGGACGAAAGGTTATTCGTCCTAATTGCGCACCATACCTCAGATACAGAAGAAAGATCTTGATTGATTATATAACGAACAGCATCGTGTATGTCGCCAGGAAATGCATGGAACCAATCGCTGCCATCGCCGCGCCCTGTCGCACCTGGACGGATATGGAATATGCCATCTCCGCCACCAACATTGTAGAGGGCACTTGGAGACCCCTCAACTTCCTTCTCGGCGCTAAACACCACCGTCTTCCCGCCAGCGACAATCTCCACCTTCACATTAAGCATCTTGCCCGGCAGATAACAATCCGGAACGATAACATTGAACGGTGTATTTGCTGACACTGCAGAATAAACATTCGTAACCGTCCAGCCATCTTCCGTACCTACATAAACTTTAATCTCCGCAGAAAACGCGCCACCCTCAGTATCAATTACCGTAAAGTCAAGATGCGGCTGACTGATGCCGTCCTTAAACTCAATACCAATGGAATCGTTCTTAAGCCCAGGAAATGATTCAACAGTCTTGGAAGCACTCGACGATCCACCATAATAGCCAAGGTTAATGCGCGAACCATTCGCCGAAGGCTCCTTTCTAAAGTCGGCAAGTATATCGCCTTTATCAAGAGCAATCGATGCCTCGCCTTCAAAGTTCGTCCAGCTTCCGTCATTAAGCTGCGTACCTGCCGCAGACCTGAGGTGACAGTCGAAAGACGCAACCTTATCATGGCTGTCGGCTTTAAAAGCGAAATTACTCCGCCACCTTGTAGCAGACTCTGTGACCGACCCCGCTGTAGTATTGCGGATAAGATTTGTGACAGCCGACAGAGGTGTTACAAAAAGAGGGTCTCCAAACACCATCGTTTCGCGATCGATGGTAAAAGATCCTTGACGCCCCGCGTAGAAGAATCTTTCACTATCTTCAGCAAACAGCGAGTAGGCAATATCCGCCGAAGCGTTCCAGTCATCACGATTCGTTTGCAGCACTATATCGCTACCAGTGAGATTATCTGACGATGATATATTACCATAGAAAATCGTGTTGCGAATATTAGCCGTACCCGTAATCACAGACACCGCAGCAGCAGAACCGTTGTCAATTGTGTTGTAGGCAAAGGTACAGCCTAAAATATCTAGTATATATGTCGAATTGTAAGCATACAAAACAATCATGCCGCTATCCGCGTTGTCATTCCTTGCGCCACTCCATTGAGAATCACTCTTCGTGCGCCCGACAAGTTCGTTGCCGACAAAGAGGCATCGCTCAACACGCAAGCGGCGGCTAGGTGTATTGAGAAAATAGATGCACGCGCTACCATTGCCTGCGCTTGCAGTCATACGGTTCGCCCTAAACTCGCAACCGATGACATCGCAAGGTATGCCAGCAGTTATAGAAATCATTCGGCCTTGGCCATGAAGAGTTCCTGACGGGATCGAATGAGTCCATGGCACTCCGTTTGAAACAAACTGGCAGTTCTCGACTAGTGCATTGCCAACATTTCCAATCGAAACTGGGATGCCCGAGCCCCATGTGTCATCGGGTTTTATAATATTTGTAAAGCGGCAGCGACGCACTGCGATATTCTGATTTCCATAACAATTATCTGTAGTCTCTAAGCCCTTGCTAGCATTTGAGAACAAACAGTCCCTCACCAACGAACAACCATTGCCAGGACGAGAGACAAGCGCTCCTGTTGCTCCTCTAAAATCAATTCTTTCAATCACCGTCTTATAAGATGGCGAGGCCGGATTGCCTTCATGAGTGCCCCCGAAAATTTTTGAAACCATACCCCCGCCATCAAAGATGGAGTACTCGCCATCAAGACGCTCGCCAGCCCGACCCTCAAAACCGCCGCGCAGGAACATCGAAAGAGTCATATCGTAGACTTCACTACGCATGTATGTGCCCTTCTTAAGCCATACTTCGTTAGTGCCATTGGCAATCTCGACTGCACGCTCAAATGTCGTTGCTGTATCCCACGAAGAGCCGTCATTCTCCGCACTTCCATCTGCCGCGGCAAAGACAGGGCGCATCAACCTAAACGGAGCAAAGTTCGTCATATTCGCATACGCCGTATCCTCCTTGCCGACAACAACGGCAACACCGAAGCCCGCTTCAGAAATGCCGCGGTAGGTAACATCGTAATTTGACGGCGCAATAATCTCGCCATTCGTATCTTTCACAACTACAGCAGGAGCAATTGTGTCGTCTCCAGAGATTGCCTGCGGGCCAAGCTCTTCAACGACAAGGCGGCTTTTTGCATAACGGCGTTCAAGCTCAAAGAACGCATTAGCCATTCTAAGCGCTAGCGTGCGCGTAGATTCTGCGCAAAGAATTTTCACATTGTACGCATTAAGCAACAAATCGCGACTCTCGACGACGGCCGAATACGGCAAACGGTCTGGCAAAGTCCGTAAACTCTCAATTAAGCGCGCGACAATTATTAACGCCCGTCGAAGAAGTCTCAGGCAACGCAGCAGCAATAAATGGAATTGAATCGTCGAGCGCTAAGTCTGATCGAAGATTGCTCACCACCTCCGCGAGCAACAAGGAATATCTCTCACGAGCATCTGCGTCAGATGCATCTTCCTCGCCCTGCATCCAGAAAATCGCTCGCACCGATCCGCCAGCTTCCATTGCTGCATTTGCAGCCTTGACGGCAGCATTGTAATTCGCCCCACCTTTAATCCAAGTTGTAAGCTTACTCGCAGCAACAGCAACATTGAGAACCACTATCTCAACACCAGATTCGGCATTCGCAAAAATATTCGAAACTGCCACCGCAGGGCCACCTGCCGCCGCACTTGCGCACATATTTGCGCCACCCATGAAAAGATAAATATCCTTGCCCGACCGACGAGAACACACGATCTTAAATTCGACAATAGTAGTTGCGCCAGCATACTCGCCTAGCCCTACAATCTTGACTGTTGCAACACCTGGATCAATATTGTTCAGATAGGTAGCAGTATACATCGAGCTATCCACCACCGTTCCGCTCAATCCATCGCGCACGACAATACTCGGCTGTTGTTCCTCGCCAGTATACGGAACGCTTCCGATCGGATCAACCTTCAACACCTTGTCGTTTGGACCTAAAGGTCTTAGCGAAACAATCACCGTTCCAGAACCGCCATTGCCAGCACTTTTAGCAACGCTCAAGGAGTTGTTGTGTCCAGCGCCACCGCCACCGCCGCCAAGACCATTGACGCCATCCACGCCAGAAAGATCGGAATTTCCATTGTCGAGCGTTGTGTGACCGCCCCTTCCGCCTGACTCTTCACCACCATCGCCAGGTAAGTTATAAGAATCTCTACTGAGTGTCGCAGTTGCCCAGCCTGCCGCGCCGCCGCCGCCAGAGCCATAGACATGGCGCTCGCCAGTGATCTCGCAGGCAAAGCCGTCACCGCCCTTGCCGCCTTGATAATAAACTTGGTCTTCGATTAGCACATTCCCCTCGCCATCAAGAATGTCGCGCGTTGTCTCGTACGATGCCTGACCTGCTTCCGCATAGCCGCCACCACCGCCTGCAATACCATTCTTGGGATTAGAACACGCGCCGCCCACATTTCCTTGCGGAGGATCTGTCTGAATAACTGGCTGAACTGTGGCGCCAGAACTAGATGTCGCGCCACCAGTAGATGCTCCTGTCAACGCGGAATAAGTCCAGCTATTACCTCCACCGCCACCATAGGCCGTAATTGTGCCAATACCAGGAATACTCAGCTTGGAATTACCACCCACATTATTAGCCGCAGAGCTTCCGCGCACGCCGCCAGCGCCAACAAGAGAAGAAAGCGATGTGCCATCACTAAGCAATATCTGCGAAGATCCGTCATACACGACGCCACCGCCGCCGCCAATTATCTGACCGCCAGAACCGCCACCGCCCACAACCAAATACTCGCATAACACCATCTGCTGTTGCAAGATCAAATTACGCTGCAACTCCGTGACCGATGTAAAAATATAGACGGCGCGCCCATCCACCATTTTCCGAACGACCGTGTCGTCATCAATCGAAACATATTCGTCGACATAGCCAAATGAACACAATGACGCTATCGTGGCCAAAAGGCAAATACATTCTTTTATCGCGCGTTTCTTCATGGTGGTATTCCTTTATGTTATGTCATAAAAACAAAGGAAACATCCATTGCCGCGGAATGGGCAGCGGATGTTGCTCTTTGCTTTGACTTATGCAATGCATAAAATATTACAAATCTAGCGTCACTAAGAATGCCGCAGAATTCTCGTCTACACGAGGAAGCGTGAGGACGCCATCGCGAATGCGAACTGGGAACGGAGTAAGGTCGCGTGTATGGTCGAGAACAAGAGCCTGAGCCGACTTAACTGCACCAAGGCCTTTAACCTCGACGAAGAGTTTCTCGCTCTTTCCGCGATAATCTACGACAACAATCGAAGCTGTCTTACCATCAGCTGAAAGACCTGCCACAGATGCGATGGTCTTCTGCTTCTTGGCATCTACTTTCGCTTCAACCTTCGTCTTGGCTATCTTGACGAAATCGCCAAAAAGCTTCATAGAATACCAACATTTGTTGAGTGTTCCGTCGCTCTTAAGCCAGCCCCAGTTGCCCATAGGATTGGAGCCATACCAATACGCTTCGTCAAGTGCAGTATCCTGAAACCTCGAAAGCATATAGATGTTGAAGGCGGCAGAATCGATATTGCTGTGCCCCGAAGGTCCTTCGTGTGCGCGGCGGATTGCGACAGGCGCGGAATTGCCTCCGTGAATGCCATTCCAATCGCAGTTGCGCAGATAGTGCCATTCATTGATGACAAGGCGAGTCTTGGTGAAGCCCATCTCATCAAGAAGAGCGCGCATTTTCGGAATCGGGATAAGGAACCAATCTGGAACATCACCATAGCCATGCCAAGAAATGAAGTCGGGCGCGACACCTTTCTTCTTACAAGCAGTGAGCAATTCGCGGAAATAATCTTCTCTTGCGCAGGTCAAAGCGGGGCCGCCAATCTGCTGATCTGGGAACTCCTCCTTAAGGCGCTTCAAGACAGTTGCGAAAAGCTCGCAGAAGTGCGGCATGTGCCAATACATGCGCTTAATCCAGTCTTTTTCCGTACATTCCGGAATTACATAGCAGTTAGTCGTACCGTCTGGCTCATTCCAAATTTCCCAACCCTGGAACGCATCGCCCCATTCATAGCCGTCAGCCCAGCCCTTCAAATAGTGGCGCATAATGCCTGCGAGCACTTCTGCGTACTTTTCAGGATCTTCTGGGGCGAGAACATTAAAGTGGACGCCATCAGTATGTTCGATCGACGGTCCCATGCGATAGAGGATCTTAAGACCAAGATTCTTAGAAAGCTTCAGAGCCTCGTCGGTGGCCTTGAAGAAGTAGTTCTTGGGATCCTTGGGGTCGAGATG
>JAGBWQ010000131.1 GCA_017629735.1 Kiritimatiellia bacterium | reverse complement strand
GTTTTCATAATGTCGCATAGTATATCACATATGACAATTCTATGGAAGTACCTATTCGAAAAAATATCGACAAAAGAGGATGGCAAGAACAAGGAAGAACACCCCATGATCTCCACGGGGTGTTGCGCAAAAAACAACAAACGCATCGGGACTGGAGAAAACGCGATTAATTATCAGCATCCCCTACTGCTCAACCCATATTAGTTTATCAATGTCATAGCCGCGGCGCTTTGCTTCAGATAGAATTGTATTTTTGATTGATTCATCAATTGTCGACGTTCGCGCAAGAATCCACAAATACTCAGAGCTGTCGCCACCAACTAATGCGTGTTGATAATTTTCATCTACCCAAAGTATTCGATAATCCCCATAAAATGGCCAAAAGAAAGAAACTCTTAAAAGCCCTTGCAGATGAGTTCGCTTCCCCTTGCCTGTAGCCACTTTTGCCTTACCATCTTTAAGCCCCGTATTAACAACCCGAATACACCCGTCTTCGCGCATCGTGTAAGTCGCCTTTGTGTGCGACATGCCTCGCTCAAACCAATGATCAAAACGTGCAATCTCATACCACTGGCCTAGATAGCGCGATAAATCAACTCTCGACACCTGCGCCAAATCTACGGATTGCCGCGATGAGCAGCAACCCGTAAACCATACCAATAACGACATCAACAACGTAAAGGACAAACTCGGCAGAATGAAATATTGTGCATGTTTCATAAAGCACCCCTTTCTATTTCATATCCAATTTCCAAAGTCCGTGCAAGTTACAATATTCATAAACCGACTTAACCTTCTCGCCTGACAACAGTGCGAACTTTGCCTCCGGCTTTTCGATGGGCTTCAGCATTTTGCGCTGATTGCCTAACGATGTTTCAAGAGCAATCCATTCAATATGATGTTCAGCGGTCATTGGGTGCTCTACCGCACCAACCTTAACCGATAACACATTCCCCTCCACCATCGCGACAGGCACATGTTTTTCACCTGCACCATCACTCGTATTGGGAATTAGTTTTGTCATTGGCTTCCCACAACAAATAGTGTCAGGAACACCATCTTTAACTATCGCGACAACCTTGCCGCAAATTGCGCACTTATAGAATTCCATAATTGCACCACACTTTCTTTTACCTTTGTCACCCCGAAAACCATTTCCGGTTAGACGGCGAAATGATACTGCTTTTTCAATACGAATACAATCAGGATTTTAAAAATTATTTCGCTATAACAAATGGGCGTTATATACATAACTTTTTTTCTTGAAATTTCTTTCTTCAAAGAAAAAAGCAGTTGCGACCAAGGCCATGATTGAGGCCGTAGGCGGCATAAGAGACTGATGCAAAAAGAAAAAACGGCAAAAACAGAAGCCCACGGATATCCGTGGGCTTTTGTTTTTGCACGACTATATTCTTCGCATTAGGCGACGGTGCCGCCCGCAGCTTCGATCTTAGCCTTGGCAGCTGCACTGCAAGGAACCTTAACCGTGAACTTCTTGGTAAGATTGCCGACTGCAAGAACTTTGATTTTCGGACGCTTGTTATCCGAGAATCCCTTGGCAGCAAGCGACTCAACGGTAATCTCTGCACCAGCATCAAAGAACTTCTCCAAAGAGGAAAGGTTCACGCCGAGAGCCTTCGCATTGAAGCGTGCGTTGTTGAAACCACGCTTAGGAAGACGGCGGACGAGGGGCATCTGACCACCTTCAAAGCCGATTTTCTGCTTGTGACCCTTGCGGGCATTCTGACCCTTGTGACCACGTGTAGAGGTCTTGCCCATACCCGAGCCGGTACCACGACCAACGCGTTTGCGACGTTCGCGTGCACCAGGGGTGTTTGTAAGATTGGAAAGATCCATTACTGTCTCCTTGCTTTCATTACGCACGAATGGAGGCAATTTCCTCTGCGGAGCGAAGCTTCGAGAGGGCATTGAGAGTTGCCTTCACCACGTTGAGCTTATTCTTTGAGCCGAGTGACTTACCCACGCAATCGCGGATGCCGCATGCTTCGAGCACAGGACGCATACCACCGCCGACAATCAAACCCTTACCGTCAGGAGCAGGCTTGAGAATCACGCGGCCACCATCACACACGCCTTCTACTTCGTGCGGAATAGTCTTGCCCTTCATGCACATAGGCTTCATCGCTCTGCGAGCAGCTTCGCCGCCCTTGCGCACTGCATCACCAACTTCGTTTGCCTTACCGAAGCCAACACCGACCTTACCCTCGCGGTCACCGACTACGATGACGGCAGAGAAGCTCATACGGCGACCGCCCTTGACGGTCTTAGCGCAACGGTTTACGAACACTACATGTTCGTCGAGATCGTCAGTTGCCGCATTCTCGCGGCGCTTGTCACGATTCTGAGCCATTATTCAGCCTCCTTGACGGTTTTGCTGGAGATGGAAACGCCACCTGCGACACAAGCTTCCACGATAGCCGCAACGCGACCTGTGTACTTGTTGCCGCCACGATCGACGACCACCATCGTAATATTCTTCGCCTTTGCAGCCTCGGCGGCGGCAGCGCCACGCGCCTTCGCCGTCTCGAGGTTCGCCTTCTTCTCCTTGATTTTGGAGGCGGAGGCGAGCGTCTTGCCCACCGAGTCGTCGATGAACTGGACGTACATGTGCTTGTTCGTCACGCAGATCGACATGCGCGGCTTCTCTGCCGTGCCGATCACGCGCTGACGGAGGCGAAGATGGCGCTTCGCACGCTGTGTTTTGCGGTTGAACATGATTAAGCCACCTTCTTACCCTGCTTGCGGCGGATGTGTTCGCCGACGTACTTGATGCCCTTGCCCTTGTAGGGTTCGGCCGGATAGAAGCTGCGGATACGAGCCGCGGCTTCGCCAACGAGCGCCTTCTCGCAACCCGTGACCGTCACCTGGAGACCGTCGTTCTCGACGGTCACGGTGATGCCTTCGGGGATTGCGTAGATCTTGGGCGATGCGAATCCGAGCGAGAGGGAGAGGTTCTTGCCCTGAAGAGCGGCCTTGAAACCGGTACCTTCAATGACAAGCTTCTTCGTGTAGCCCGCGGAAACGCCAATCACCATGTTGTTGATCAGCGCGCGCGAAAGACCGTGAAGGGCCTTGAAGGAGTCATCCTTGCGGGTGACCACAACCTTGCCGTCTTCGACCTTCGCCGAGATGCCGTCATGCATTTCGTAGGAAAGCTCGCCGAGCTTGCCCTTGACTGTGACCTTCTGGCCGGCGACCGTGCAGGTCACGCCGTCCACGATGGTCACGGGTTCTTTTCCGATACGAGACATTGTTTTCTACTCCTTACCAAACGGTGCAGATTACTTCACCACCGAGCTTGGCCGCCTTGGCCTCTTTGCCGCTCATCACGCCCTTGGACGTGGAGACGACTGCAAGGCCCATTCCGCCGAGAACCACCGGAATATTGGCGCAAGTCACATAGCGGCGAAGGCCGGGCTTGGAGATGCGCTGGAGACCGGTGACCGCCGGAGCGGCCTTGTCGGTGTACTTGAGCTTGATTACGAGCTGCTTGGGGAACTCGCTGGTCTCGAAGGCGTCTTCAATCTAGCCGGCGGCC
>JAGBWQ010000014.1 GCA_017629735.1 Kiritimatiellia bacterium | reverse complement strand
TTGAGTTGATCGTTTGGCAATTTCTTGGCTTGGCTTATGTATTGGATATAATTATACAGAAGGGTGTGACCCTCTTGCCTTAAAGCGCCGTAGCCGCGCGGCTGTTCTACGACTTCAACTATCACCTACAACTTAGACCTTTTGGGTCTAATGAAAATAATGGTGGATGGGTAACCATTCCGATCTACAACTACAACTTTTCCCTACAACTTCAACTTCTCCCGCCTTCGCCTTCGACTCCCGCCTTCGCCTTCGACTCCCGCCTTCGACTTCGACTCCCGACTTGGACTTCGACTTCAACTCCTCCCTCTTCCCTCATGCGCCGTTGCGCGGGGAGCGCGAATATGTTAAAATACGCGCAAATGAGCAAATTGGTTAACAATACTTTCTGGTGGCGACTCCACGCTTCTGAAGCGCGGTGATTTCCGTTGACGGTATTTAGAACCAAAAGGAATCGGCGGCCTCGCTTCAGAAGAAGCGGGGCTGTTTCAGTAAAATGAAAGAGAGAATTAAAATGAGTGAGAAGGTGCCTTATAAGACATATTTGACCGAGCAAGAGACTCCTTGCCAGTGGTATAATGTCAGGGCTGATATGAAGAAGAAGCCTGCGCCTCTTCTTATGCCTTCTACCGGCAAACCCTGCACCGAGAAGGATCTTGAGCCTGTTTTCTGTAAGGAGCTCATTCGTCAGGAGCTCGACGAAGATACTGCATATTTCGATATTCCAGGCCCCATTCTTGATTTTTACAGGATGTTTAGGCCGTCGCCACTCGTCAGAGCGTACTTCCTTGAGAAGGCTCTTGGAACGCCTGCCAAAATCTATTACAAGTTCGAAGGCAACAACACCTCAGGCTCTCACAAGCTCAATTCCGCCGTCGCGCAGGCGTATTACGCGAAGCAGCAGGGCCTTAAAGGCGTCACCACCGAGACTGGAGCAGGGCAGTGGGGAACGGCGCTTTCGATGGCCTCTTCCTTCTTCGGTCTTGATTGCCGCGTGTATATGGTGAAGTGTTCGTACGAACAAAAGCCGTTCCGCAGAGAAGTGATGCGCACTTACGGAGCAAGCGTAACGCCTAGCCCCTCGATGACAACTGAGGTCGGTCGCATGATCAATGCGGAGCATCCCGGCACCACAGGCTCGCTTGGCTGCGCGATTTCCGAGGCAGTTGAGGCGGCAGTCTCCATGCCAGGCTATCGCTATGTGCTTGGCTCGGTGCTCAATCAAGTTCTCCTTCATCAGTCGATAATCGGTCTTGAAGCGCATACCGCATTCGAAAAGATTGGCGAGCACCCCGATATCGTCATCGGTTGCGCCGGCGGCGGCTCGAATCTTGGCGGTCTTATCTCGCCATTCATGGGCGAGAAACTCCGCGGCGAGCGCGACTGCCGCTTTATCGCGGTTGAGCCTGCGAGCTGCCCGTCGCTTACGCGCGGCGCATACGCTTACGACTACTGCGATACAGGCAGAATTTGCCCCCTTGCGAAGATGTACACGATTGGCGCCGACTATATTCCTTCGGCGAGCCACTCCGGCGGCCTTCGCTTCCACGGTATGAGCACTGTCGTGTCGGAGCTCTACGATCAGAAGTTGATGGAGGCAGTAAGCGTCAAGCAGACCGATGTCTTTGCCGCGGCGCAAAGCTTCGCTCGCGTGGAGGGCATTCTTCCCGCGCCTGAGTCGAGCCACGCAATTCTCGTTGCGATGCAGGAAGCGCTTAAGTGCAAGGAAGAAGGGCGCGAAAAGACCATTCTCTTCGGCCTTACTGGCACAGGCTACTTCGATATGAAGGCGTATCAAGCTTTCAACGACGGCAAGATGGAAGATTTCGAGCCGTCAGACGAGGATATCGCAAGGAGTCTTTCTAAGCTTCCTTCCGTTCCGGCTTAAGCGCAAAAACGCGCGAAGCGTAATCTGATGTTACAGATGCGCAGTGCGTTTTTTGATAAAATCAAGGTCAATGAAAAACGACCTTGAAAATGCGAGAAGGAAAATAGATGCCATCGATGAGGAGCTTGTAAAGCTCTTCCTCGAGAGGCTTTCTGTTTCGAAAGATGTTGCGCTTGTCAAAAAGAATGCAGGCGGGGCGGTGGCCGATCCTGTGCGCGAGCGCGAGATCTTAACTAGGGTAACAAAAGCCGCTGGCGCTGAAAACGAAAATGCCGCGCGGATGTTTTTTACCACGCTCTTTTCAATTTCCAAGGCTCGTCAAAGAAGCATCATCAAAGGCGACTCTCCTCTCGTTTCCGAGATAAACAATGCCGTTGCCGGAACGGGAGTGTTCCCGACGCGCGCGTTTGTCGCTTGCTGCGGAACTGAAGGCTCGTATGCTCAGCAGGCCGCTTCCCTAATTGTGAAGATTCCTACAATCGTTTACTTCACAGGCTTTGAGAAGGTATTTGAGGCGGTCGAGCAGGGCCTTTGCCCATACGGCGTGTTGCCAGTCGAAAATTCGGCGGCAGGTTCTGTTTCTGCAGTGTACGATCTTATGCAGAAGCACCGCTTCCATATCGTCAGGGCGCTGAAATTAAAGGTCGACCATGTGCTTCTTGCGCCTCCAGGCGTAAAAATGGAAGAAGTGCGCGAGATAACTAGTCATCCGCACGCTCTTGCACAGTGTTCTGCGTTCCTTAAGGCGCGCCAAGGAGTTGCTGTTCTTCCTGCAGGGAACACGGCCGTTGCCGCCAAGGAGCTTGCGTCTTCCGGCAGGCGCGACGCGGCAGTTATCGCATCGCGTGCGTGCGCCGATCTTTATGGTCTTGATGTGATTGCAGAGCATATTCAAGATGCGGCGTACAATTACACGCGTTTTATATGCATTTCGAAGGATCTGGAGATATATCCCGATGCCAATCGTATATCGGTGATGCTATCTCTTCCTCATCGTCCAGGCTCGCTTTCGGCGATTATTTCGAAGTTTGCAGCCATAGATGTAAATCTCACCAAGCTTGAGTCTCGCCCAGTTCCGGGAATGGATTTCGAATTCAGTTTCGTGTTTGATTTCGAGGCGTCTGTCGCAGACCCTGCCGTTCGTTCGCTTCTTTCGGAACTGGCGCAGGATCCCGAAATCGAGAGATTTGAATTTCTCGGCGCTTATAACGAGAAATAATCGCTCCTATTTTGCTAAATGTAAATTTGCGTTTGCTTTCGCAAAGCGCTGTTACATTTTGCTATAATACAAGGTATGAGCAACTATCTCATAATACTTGTCGGGGCGGTTTTGGTGAACAACTTCGTTCTTAGCCGCTTTCTTGGGTGCTGCCCGTTTCTTGGCGTCTCTAAAAAAATAGAGACGGCGCTAGGAATGTCTGGCGCTGTGGTGTTCGTCATGACTGCGGCGGCAGCCGTGTCGTGGTGCATAGACCATTGGCTTTTAAAGCCTAATGGCCTTGGATATATCCACACACTCGCGTTCATTCTCGTTATTGCCGCGCTCGTTCAGTTTATTGATATTGCGATGAAGCGCTTCCTTCCGCCTCTTCACGCGGCGCTTGGAATATTCCTTCCGCTTATCACCACCAACTGCGCCGTTCTTGGTGTGGCAGAGATTAATTTCAAACAGGCGTCTGGCTTCTGCGAGTCCGTGTTCTTCGCGTTTGCCGCGGCGCTCGGCTTTGCTGTAGCGCTTGTTATTTTCTCAGGCATTCGTGAAAAGCTCGAGCATGCCGATCCTCCGCGTTGCTTCCGTGGAGTCGCACTTGCTCTTGTCACTGGAGGCCTTTTGAGCTTGGCGTTCATGGGCTTCTCCGGTTTGGTGAAGTTGCCGTATTGACGCATTTTGCCTCAGTGCGAATAGGAAGGAGTTTTTAATGGTAACAGCAATAGTGTGTATTGCCGGCATTGGTTTGGTTGCGGCAGTTATTCTTGCGATTTCAGACCGTTATTTAAGTGTGCGCGAAGATCCTCGTATCGGCATGGTTCTTTCTGCGCTTCCCGGTGCAAATTGCGGCGGATGCGGCTTTGCAGGGTGCGATGCTTACGCCCGCGCTCTCGTTGAAGGCACAGCTCCTAACGGTGCTTGCCCGGCAGGGGGCGATGCTGTGGCCGCTGAGATCGCAAAGATTCTTGGCGTCGAAGCCTCTGCGACAGAGAAGCGCGTTGCCATCATTAAATGCCTTGGCACTCGCTCTGAAGCAATTCGCGTTGGCGACTATAACGGCATTTGCGATTGCAGTGTTGCGGCCGCTACTGCTGGTGGCGACAAGGGGTGCGTGTACGGTTGCTTGGGCTATGGCGCGTGCGCGAATGTGTGCCCCAAGCATGCTATTTCAGTGGTTGATGGCCTTGCGAAAGTCGATAAGCGCCTCTGCATTGGGTGCGGCAAGTGTGTCGCAGTTTGCCCAAGAAAGCTTATCGAGCTTGTCCCTGCATCTGCGATGATACATGTCCTTTGCAACAATCCCGATAAGGGCCCTGCGGTGCGCAAGGTTTGCGGAGTAGGGTGCATGGGCTGCCACCTTTGCGAGAAGAACTCAGGCGGCAAGGAAGCCGGCCACTTTACATTCGACGGTTTTCTTGCAAAGGTTAATTACGCCAATCCTCCCGCCGATCCGCAGATCGTGGCGAAGTGCCCTGCAAAGTGCATGATAGAGGATCCTCATTTTGAGTCTGCCCACTGATGGAAAGGATTTGGTGGAAAGCATGAAGACTGTTAAGAGCAAATTTAAATTCCGCGGCGGAGTTCATCCGGATTACAATAAGGATCTCGCAAGAGACAAGGCAATCGAGAGAATGCCTGTTCCGTCTGAGCTTGTCATATCGATGAGCCAGCATCTTGGTGCGCCTGCCAAGTGCATCGTCAAAGCGGGCGACTACGTTACGCGCGGGCAGATTATCGGCGAGCGTAATGGTTTCATTTCCGTTTGCGTGCGCGCGAGCGCATCTGGCTTGGTGAAGGCTGTCGAGAAGCGTCTTGGCGCTGCTGGCGGCTCTGCGCCGGCCGTGGTGCTTGATACAACAGCTCCGGTGCCAGAAGGAGTGGTTGTCCCCGAAGGGCCGATCCTTCAGCCTCTCGATTGGAAAACAGCTTCGCGTGAAGATCTTTTGAAGCGTGTCGAGGAAGCTGGTATTTGCGGCATGGGAGGCGCAGGCTTCCCGTCATCGGTAAAGCTCAATCCGCCGCCCGGCAAGCGTTGTGAGTATTTGATTGTCAACGGCGCGGAGTGCGAGCCGTATCTTTGTGCAGACCATCGTTTGATGGTAGAGCGCGCCTCGCGCATTAGGCTTGGCGTTGAGATAATGCGCAAGATTCTTGGCGAGTGTGCAGTTCGTATTGCTGTCGAAGCAAATAAGCCCGACGCAATCGCAGCTCTCGAAGAAGCTTTTGCCGATATGGTCGGCAATGTGGAGATCGTCGTTCTTCCGGTTCTCTATCCGCAGGGCAGCGAAAAGCACCAGATTTTCGCGACTGTTGGAAGGGTCGTTCCCGAGCCGCCTGCGCTTCCGATTGATGTTGGCTGCGTAGTCGAGAATGTCGGCACGACCGTTGCTATTGCAGACGCAGTCGAGAAAGGCGAGCCGCTCTTGGAGCGTGTGACGACAGTTTCTGGAGATGCAGTTGCAGAGCCCAAGAATATTATTGCTCCTTCGGGGACAAAGTATTCCGATCTTGTTGCATTTTGCTCTGGCGTAAAAGAGCCGCCGGCTAAAGTTATCTCTGGCGGAACGATGATGGGCTTTGCAGTTCCCCATCTTGATATTTCAACCACAAAGACGACATCGGGTCTTCTTCTCCTTTCGAGAAAGCGCGTCTTTCAGTACACCTCGCAGGCTTGCATCAATTGCGGGCGTTGCGTTAGGGCGTGCCCGATGTACATCAATCCTGCGGAAATCTCTAAGGCAGTCGAGGCCGATGACATTGCAGATGCCGAGCGCGCGCATGTCATGACTTGCATCGAATGTGGAGCGTGCAGCTTCGCTTGCCCTGCCCATAGAACGATAACGCAGTTCTGCCGCCGCGCCAAGAACTCGATTAGAGCGCGCATCGCGGCCGAGAAAGCCAAGGCCGTCGCCGCTCAGAGCGCAGCCGAAAAGAAGGAGCCAGCGAAATGAAGCCAAAAGAAACTTCTGAACATTATGTCCTTTCGAGCTCGCCGCATGCACATTCGCACGCGAGCGTCTCGCGCATCATGCTCGATGTGATAATCGCGCTTTTGCCGACGACGATAGCGGGCGTGTGGTTCTTTGGAATGCCTGCTGTTTGGACTATCGCAGTGTGCGTTTCAACATGCGTCGTAACAGAGGCGCTCTGCCGCCTTGCGATGAAAAGAGAAAGTACGATCGGCGATTTTTCTGCCATTCTTACAGGTCCTTTGCTCGCGCTTAACTTGCCGGCTGGGCTTCCTCTTTGGATGGCTGTTGTCGGGTCGGTTTTTGCCATTGCCGTGTGCAAGCAGGTCTTTGGTGGGCTTGGCAAAAATCCATTCAACCCTGCGCTTGCGGCGCGTGCGTTTATGCTTATCTCCTTCACAGGGCCGATGACCATTTGGCTTAAGCCTTATTGGTGGCGTGCTCCTGATGCGGTGACCACGGCAACTCCGTTGGCGGCAATGAAAACAATGTTTACTTCCGCCGCGCTTTCCTCTGCCACGCCTAGGGCTGGCGAGGGTGGTATTCCTTCGCTTTGGGATCTTATCATTGGAAATATGCCAGGGTGTATCGGCGAGGTTTCTGCCGCGGCGCTTGCGCTAGGTGCAGTTTATTTGTTTATCCGCAAAGTCATCACATGGCACATCCCTGTCTCGTATCTTGTGACGGTTTGGGTATATTCCTTGATTTCTGGCGGCGCCCCTGCGCACATTCACATTTTGACTGGCGGCGTTATGATAAGCGCGTTCTTTATGGCCACCGACTATGCCACCTCTCCCACCACTGGGAAGGGCAAGCTTATTTTCGGATTTGGTTGCGGCCTTCTTTCGATGCTTATTCGTCAGTTTGGTTCTTATCCCGAAGGTTGCTCGTTTGCAATTCTCATAATGAATTCGGTTTGCCCGCTTATTAATAGATGGACGCAGCCGAAGCCGTTTGGGTATAAGCGTAAGTAAAACCAAAAATAGGTAAAACGCCATGAAGAATTTTTTGGGTCTCGTATTTTCTCTGACGATCATAAGTGCCATCTGCGCCGCAGTTTTGGCGAATGTAAGCGCTTTGACAGAAGAGCCAATCAAGAAGATGGGCGAAGAGCGCAAGAAGAGCGCAGTTAAGGCTGTTATGCCTGCTGCTGTTGAAAAGATCGAGGAAGCTGGCGAAGTGTTCATCGGCCGCGATGCCTCTGGCAAGGTAGTTGGATATGCCGCAGAAGGCGTTGATGCTGGCGGCTACGGAGGCGACATAAAACTTATGGTTGGTTTTGAAGCTGATGCAAAAACTGTCGTAAGGTACATTACGCTTTTTGCCGCGGAAACGCCTGGCCTTGGAATGAAGCTCAGCGCTCCTGAGTTCTCAGGTCAGTTTTCCGGCAAGGACGGCTCGTCTTTGAAAGTCGCAAAGGAAGGCGGCCAGATTGAGGCGATTACTGCTGCCACCATCACATCGAGCGCAGTTTGCAGGGCGATTGAAAACGCGCAGAAGAAGGCTGTTGCTGCAAAGTAATTGCACAGCCGATTAAGTTTCAGAAATGGTCAAGAGCAATTTTTCTATTAACGCCGAGTATGTCGCATTGAGGTGCGCGTGCGCGGCCATCAATGCGTTGCCGTATTTCGCGGCTGCGTTTCTCGCTAAGTCGGCGGGGTGGTTGATGGTTCGCGTTTTTCGCTTCAAGCGCGCGAGAACGGTCGGTAGAATAAAGTTGGTCTTCCCGAATATTTCAGATGCTGAAGCTTTGACGATAGCGGTAAAGTCGCTGCAGAATATTCTTCTCAATGCAGTTGAGATGATGCGCGCACCTAAGATGAATCGCAAGTGGATGGATCGCCATGTGGTAGAGGGCTCTCTCTACAAAGATCGTTTGCAAGCATACGCCGATGAAGGGCGCGGCGTTGTGGTGATGGTGCCTCATTCTGGAAACTGGTATATGGCGGCTTGGTCGATGGCGAAATATGGCCTTCCTCTTTTCGCATTGGCCGCGCATCAGCGTAATCCCAAGTTTGATGCGTGGATGCACCGTCAGTATGGCGATGTTGAAATTCTCTACCGCGATAGCCGCGAGACAATCGTGAAGATACTTGAAAAGCTTGCGGCAGGGCGCGTCTTTGCCATACTTCCCGATCTGCGCGTTGCAAAGCGCGATGTGGAAGTCGACTTCCTCGGTGGCAAGGCAAATGTCAGCCACGCAGGCGCGCTCTTTGCAGTTAAAAGCGGCTGCCCCATTGTAGTTGCGCAGATGTACAGAGAAGGCGGCAAGCACATTTTCAATCATATCGCGACTCTTCGCCCCGATGCGTCTGCTCCTGATGCAAGAGAAGAGGCCGTGCGTCTTACGAAGGAGGCGATGAGCCTTATTGATAAGGAAGTGCAAAAGCGCCCGGGCGATTGGTTCTGGTATAACAAGCGCTGGATATTGGAGCCTCCGCGGCGATGAAAGATGGTCTTTCGCTTTCCGCGCAGCAGCGGCAGAAGCAGGCTCTTTCGGGCAAGCAATTGCAAGCGCTTGGCCTTCTTGCAAAATCGCTTCCCGAGCTTCGCGCAGAAATCGCGGCGGAGATGAGCGCTAATCCTGCGATTGAGGATTTTGACCATTCAATTGAAACTCCGCTTTCTGAAGTGCAGGCCGCAAGCGAAATGGATAGCGATGAGCCTGATTTCCCAGAGTCCGGCTACGAATCGACTATCGGCAAAGATGAAGCCGCGGCCGAGCGTAGGCAAGCGTTCTTCGACAATCAGGTGAAGGACGAAACGCTTCAGGAGCATCTCCTTGCACAGCTTCCACTTTCAGATATCGCGCCTTGCGATTACCCGATTGTAGAAGTTCTTATTGGCGATCTTGATAGCAAAGGGTATTACAAAGGATCTGTCGCCGATGTGGCAATGGCCTTTGGGCGTACAGAGGACGAGATCATTTCGCTTCTTGCGAAGATACGCGACTTTGATCCTCCTGGTTGCGGCGCGCGCGATGTGGCAGAGTGTCTTCTTTCACAGCTCAATTCGATTGAAGATGAGTCTTTGCGCGAAATCGTCCAAAAGATCATCACAGACCATCTTGATGATATTCTCTCTGGCAGAATACGTGATATGGAGCGCGCTCTTGGTGTGAGCGGAGATCGTCTGCGTGCCGCCGTTCTTGCGCTGCGTTCGCTCGATGGTAGGCCAGGGCGGCAGTATTCCAGCGAACGCGAGAGAGTCGAGTTCGTTAATCCAGAAATTCACGCCGAGCTTGTGGAAGGCAAGTGGATTGCGCAGGTGGACGAGCGCTCGCTTCCAGAGATAAAGATTTCGGAGAAGTTCAAAGCTCTTCTTGAAGACGCTTCCGTGAGCGCCGAGACGAAGGAATATGTTAAGGAGAGGATTGCCGCGGCGGTGGCATTCCGCGATGCTATTGCGAAACGGCGCGATACCGTCAAAAAAATCGCGCAGGAAATATTCGATCGTCAGCAAGGCTTTTTCGAAAAAGGGTTTCCGGCTCTCGCGCCGCTTACGGAGGGCGAAGTTGCCGCGGCCGTAGGAGTGCATAGCACTACCGTCTCGCGCACCGTTCGCGACAAGTATGCTCAAACTCCATTTGGCACAGTTGAGTTGAGGCGCTTTTTTGTTACTGGCATCAAGACGGCAGATGGTGCAGAAGTTTCGCAAGATGCTGTCATGCGCAAGCTTGCGGAGATTATCGATGACGAAGATCCTTCTCAGCCGCTTTCAGATGAGAAGCTCTCTTCAATGCTGGCCGCATCGGGCTTTGCGGTTGCGCGGCGTACGGTTGCCAAGTATCGTGACAAGTTGGGTATTCTCGGTGCCTCTGCGCGGCGCGTGAAATAAGGGCTAAAGTTCCTTTAGAGATGATTCGCGTCGGAGAGAATGTCATTGAATGTGTGCCCGTAGTTGTCGAGCGCAAGAGAGTTAGCCGCATAAGCATCAGGATTTCTTTGGATGGAGTTGTGCGTCTTTCCATGCCGAAATGGGGGACGTCGCTGCGGGCGGCAGAGGCGTTTTTGCGTTCTAAATGGAAATGGGTCGAGAAGACTCGTGCAGAAATGGCTTCTCGTGCGCCTGAAAACACAAATCCTGTAACGCAAGAAGAAAAGGCAGATTTGTTGATTCTTCTCGATGAGCTGACAACTCAATGGGCTGCGGCGATGGGCGAAGGTGGCGTTACATGGAGTGTGCGGAGAATGTCCTCTCTTTGGGGCTCGTGCCATGTTCAGCGCAGGCGTATCACATACAACTTGGAGCTTGCGAGAGTGCCGCGCGAACTTGTCGAATATATTGTTGTGCATGAGCTGACGCATCTTAAAGAGTCGTCGCATGGCGCAGGGTTCTGTAAACTTATGGACGAGCGCCTTCCTGAATGGCGCAAATTAAGGCGTATTTTAAATAAGCGTTCTTTCCCCAAATCCGAGGTGCCTCAGCCGCAAACTCCCAAAACTCCACAAAAGAGCCAAGGCGTGCCCGTACAAGGGGAATTATGGGATTTTCTTTAGCGTAAAAATTTTTTGAAATTTTCTTGTCAGATTTCTGATAGAGAGTCTCCTAACTAATCGTTACGCGGATAAAAGTCTGCACGAAATTAAGGAAAGGAGAAAAACTATGAACAAGAAAATGATAATGACAGTTGCAATGGCCGTCCTCGCAGTAGGAGCTTTCGCGGCACCACCAAGAGGCGGCGGGCATAGGGGTCCCCATCGTGGAGGAGCGCATATCGCGCCAAGACATCATCACCACCACGGCGGTTGGGGCAAAGGCGGCAGAAACTTCTGGCCAGGTTTTGTCGGCGGAGTAGTTGGCGGAATCGTTGGCAGAACAGTTGTTACTACGCCAACTGTTGTGACCACGCCGACAGTGGTAACAACTCCCGCGGTAGTGACGACTCCTACGGTCGTAGTTAATACCACGCCTGTTACAACAGTGCAGAATGTCTGGGTCGAGGGTAGATATGTCGATCAGATCCAGAGCAATGGCACGGTTGTTCGCGTTTGGCAGCCCGGCCACTACGAGCAGCGCACGGTCGTCGTCCCTTGATGGGGCGCGACCGTTTTTAGTCTAAATGGTAGTAGAGCTTTTGTATTTCGAGGGGGAATATCTCAGGGATGTCCCCTTTGATTTTATCGGCAATAGATTTTTCGCAGCAAGTAAAGCGCACCTTAAGATTGAGCGCGGAAGCTACGGCCTCGGCATAAGGCAAGGAGGCCAACACACATTCACTCGTTGTTTGAGGGCCTAAATTTGTGTTGTTTACAATGCCGGTAAAAGGAATTGATGATGCGCTTTCGATTTCTCGCAGCACTTCTACTGTATCTTCAACAGAGGTTGTGAGCGGGCGCGAAGCATTGATAACGGCGAGCATTTCGTAGTCGCCTGATGCGCGAATATCGTCAGCCCAGCGGCCAAGTGCAAGCGCGCCGCGGTCGTCGCCGCCTATATCCATCACGATATGCTTTCCCTTGTCTGCAAGCGCGCCGTATACGCTTTTGGGAAGGGCTGGGAAATCTACATTGGTGTTGGCAAATTCAGAAACAATAAGCTCAATTCCTTCGCTTTCGAGGTAAGGGGCGCTATCTTTTGTGCGGAAATATGGATTTACGATATCGAGATCGGCCAAAACGGTCTTGTGGCCTTTGCGAGCAAGGTTAAGTGCGTAATTTATCGCAATATTTGTTTTGCCGCTACCGTAATGGCCTGCGAAAAGAGTTAGACGATTTTCCATAGGTCATGTATTATAGCACAACTTTTTTGGTATAATACCGCAAAAGAATTTTAACGCTCAAAACTTATTTGAAGGAGTCGTTTTATGGTTCAAGCAGAAAAGGAACGCATTGCCAGGATAGGCAAGGCATTTAATGCAAAGAAGTATATTAAAAGCGAGATAGAGGCCATTCGCGCACAGGTTGGCGACAAGAAGGTGCTTCTGGCTATGTCTGGCGGAGTGGATAGCTCTGTTTGCGCAGTTTTGCTTCAGAAGGCAATCGGCAAGCAGCTCACTTGTGTCTTTGTCGATCACGGCTGCATGCGTCTCGATGAAGCTAAGGAAATTAAGAGAATTTTCAAGGGCAAGTTCGGCATCAACTTGATTCAGATCGATGCAGAAGAGCGCTTCCTCAAGAAGGCAAAGGGCGTTACGGATCCTGAGCTTAAGCGCAAGATTATTGGTGGCGAGTTCATTAATGTCTTCGCAGATGTTGCGCGCGATCTCAAGAAGAAGCTTGGTGACATTGAGTTTCTTGGTCAGGGAACTATTTATCCCGATATCGTCGAGTCTGGTGTTGGCGGTCACAAAGCGGTCAAGGCGCACCACAATGTGGGCGGGCTTCCGAAGGATATCGTCTTCAAGGGCTTGATCGAGCCAGTTAAATATCTTTACAAGGACGAAGTTCGCAAGGTCGGCAAGGCTCTTGGCATCCCCGAAGAGATGGTGATGCGTCAGCCTTTCCCTGGCCCTGGTCTTGCTGTCAGGTGCCTTGGCGAGCTTACGAAGGAGAAGCTCGATATTCTGCGTAAGGCAGATTTCGTCTTCCGCGACGAAATGGCCAAGGCTGGTCTCGACAAGAAGGCTCAGCAGTTCTTCGCAGTCATGACGAATGTCAAGACGGTTGGCGTGACAAAGGGTGCTCGCACATTCGGCTATGTCATCGCAATCCGCGCCGTTTCGACTTCTCAGTTCGTCCATGCAGGCATTGTCGAACTTCCTTTTAAGTTTGTCGTGTCTGTTGCCGAGAAGATCGCGACTAAGGTCAAAGGCGTTAACCGTGTGGTTTGGGATATCACCCCGAAGCCTCCGGCAACGATTGAATGGGAGTAATCCCCGCATTTCGTGGATAGAAAAGCGAAAGAGACGGTCTTCTTTGCGGCTACCCGTTTGATTGGGGCGGTCGCAGACGCCGTCGCGCTTGCCGCAGCATACTACGGAGCCATTCTCCTTCGCTTTGATTTACAATCTCCGCGATGGGGGTGGTTCGCAGTATTAACTAGTTTTTCAGTAGTTGCGGTCGTTCATTTTGTATCTCTTTTTTCTTTTGGTTGCTATCGTCTTGCGTGGCGCAGAACGCACCTTGAAGATTTGCCGCGTTATTTTGCCGCCACATTTCTTGCGTGCGTTGTGTTAACTATTCTGCGCGTCTTTACGCCAGTCGATTCTTTTGCGTCAGTTCGTCCGCCTTATTCGGTGACGCTTATCTGTTTTGTACTTGCTTCGATTTTTCTCGTTATCTGGCGAATCGCTTGGTGTTGGTTTTGGGAGGCGCGCTCGTCAGATAAAGCGTTGATTCGCCGCGATGTCTTGCACATGGGCGAAGAGGCTGCGTCCTTTTTCAGCGGCAAGACTGTAATGGTTACAGGCGCTGGTGGTTCGATTGGTTCAGAGATTGTGCGGCAGGTTGCGGCGGCGCGGCCGAAGATGCTGTTGCTTGTTGAGCGCGGCGAGACTGCGCTTTATGATATTGGAAGAGAGATGCGCGAGCGCGCGGCAGAGGTGCAGATTCGGCAGTTGATGAAAGATGTAAACGATTCATCTGCGATGCGCGCGATTTTCGAGGAGTTCCATCCTGAGGTTGTTCTTCACGCTGCGGCATACAAGCATGTGCCGATGGTGGAGGAAAATCCCGAGGAAGGGTGGCGCAACAATACAGAGGCAACGCGGCAGCTTGGCGAGATTTCGCGCGAGTATGGTGTTTTGCGCTTTGTGCTTATTTCCACGGACAAGGCAGTCTCTCCTGTTTCGGTGATGGGCAAGACTAAACTTGCGGCAGAGAAAGCCGTGATGGAGCTTAATGGTGGGGCGACAAAGTTTTGCGCAGTAAGGTTTGGTAATGTTTTTGGCTCATCTGGTTCTGTGGTGCAGCTTTTCCGCGAGCAGATTGCTTTGCGGATGCCAGTTACTGTAACGCACCCAGAAATGGAGCGGTACTTCATGACTGTTTCAGAGGCGGTGGGGCTTGTTTTGCAGGCGGCGAGTCGCACAGAGAAGGCGATTTATACGCTTGATATGGGCGATAGGGTGAATATACTTGATCTTGCCGAGAGAATGATTCGTCAGGCAGGGTATCGCCCTTATGTAGATATTCCGATAGTTTTCACGGGTATTAGGCCTGGTGAGAAACTTCGGGAAGAGCTTGATGTTTCTGAGAAGAGTGCGTATAAAACTGATATGGCTAGGATTTACATAACCAAGTCCTGACATATTTATGGTATAATACACACATTCCTATTTTTTACGGAGCGTTGCACAGCCTGGTAGTGCGTCTGCTTTGGGAGCAGAATGTCGGGGGTTCAAATCCCTCCGCTCCGACCAATTTTAAGAGCAAGGTGCTTTACTGATTCCCAAACACAATTTCGACATCATCTTGTCGGTTAAAAATTAGAAAATTATATGTCTGAAGAATTAGATGTATTTGCGTCTTCCTCCGCAGCTAAGGCGGATCCTTCGCGCCAGGGCGCGGCGGCAAAGCAGAAGAAATTTCGCCAGTTCAAGAAGTTTGTTCGCGGCGGAGCTAAGCAGAACAATTCGCCTATCCGCGGCGCAACGGGCGAGGAGTCGGTGAATCCTCTTTTGAACGCACCTCTTCCGCCAGAGCCTGTCGAGAATGAGCAGGATAAGTCGGCGCGCTTTAATCGCAATCCAACTCTTCCTGAATATCGCCTCGCCGACATTCAGATATGGCCTGCGCCGCAAATCGTTGAGCGCATGATGCCTGGCGCAGATCCTGAAGAGCTCGGCTCTTACAGGAAGCACGAGCTTATCTTCGCGGCGATTCGTGCGTACCTCGGAAATGGCGGCGCAGTTCGCGCCTCTGGCTGTCTCGAGATTGTGCGCGAAGGTCATGGCTTCCTTCGCTCCGCCAAAAACAACTTCCTTGCTTGCCCAGAAGATGTCTTTGTTACGCAGCAGCAGATTCGCAAGCACGCTCTTCGTACAGGTGACATTGTCGAAGGCCCTATTCGCGACCCTCGCGATAAAGACCGCTTCTTCTGTCTCGGTAATGTTGTTGCCGTTAACGGCAAGGAGCCGTCGGTTGCAGCGCGTGTGATTCATTTCGAAAACCTCACCGCCACATTCCCGACGCGCAGGATTATTTTTGAGACTGATCCCAAGGAATATTCGACGCGCGTTGTCGATCTTTTCACGCCTGTCGGCTTCGGTCAGCGCGGTCTTATCATCGCGCCGCCGCGCGTGGGTAAGACAGTTCTTCTTCAGAAGATGGCCAACGCCATTTCCGCTAACCACCCCGAGGCGATGCTTATCATTCTGCTTATTGACGAGCGCCCCGAGGAAGTTACGGACATGCAGCGCAACACAAAGGCGATGGTGCTTTCGTCCACATTTGATGAAGAGCCACAGCATCATGTGAATGTCACTGAGATGGTGCTTGAGATGTCGAAGCGTCAGGTGGAAAATGGACGTGATGTAATTATTCTCATGGACTCGCTCACCCGCATGGCGCGCGCGTACAATACTGTTCAGCCGCATTCGGGCAAGATCTTGACTGGTGGTGTCGATGCGCTCGCGATGCATCGCCCCAAGCGCTTCTTTGGCGCCGCGCGAAATATCGAAGGCGGCGGCTCGCTTACGATTATCGCCACAGGCCTTGTGGATACAGGCTCGCGCATGGACGAGGTGATCTTTGAAGAGTTCAAGGGTACCGGCAACATGGAAATCGTGCTCGATCGTAGCCTTGCCGACAAGCGCATCTTCCCAGCAATCGATATCGAGAAGTCGGGAACGCGTAAGGAAGATCTTCTCCTCGATCCGCTCGAGCTTGAGAAAACTTGGGGCCTTAGGCGCTATCTGGCATCTGCTGGTTCGGAGAGCGCAATGAAGAGCGTTATCAGCTCGCTCAAGAAGACGCAGTCCAATCCGCAGTTCTTGCTCGCGCTTGATCTGAAAAATAGGGATATCTAACGCATCGCCAATTCTACTGGCGCGTAGATGTTATGGACATATCGATCAAGAATGCGAAAGTCCACAACCTCAAGGGGATTGATGTTGTCATTCCGCGCAATTCCCTCACGGTTGTGACGGGGCTTTCTGGAAGCGGCAAGTCATCCCTTGCGTTTGATACGCTTTATGCGGAAGGGCAGCGGCGTTATGTCGAGTCGCTCTCCGCGTACGCGCGTCAGTTTCTTGCGAGAATGCAGAAGCCCGATGTCGAAAAGATCGAAGGGCTTTCGCCTGCAATTTCCATCGAGCAGCACACAACGAGCGGCAATCCTCGTTCAATAGTTGCCACAGTTACGGAAATACACGACTACCTCCGTATTCTCTATGGCTCTATCGCTGTTGCGCATTGCCCTCGCTGCGGCAAGGTTGTTGCGCGTCAGTCGGCCGAGCAGATAGTCGACGCGCTTATTGCGGAGGGCGAAGGGCGCAAGATTCTCTATGCGCCTGTTGTGACGGGCAAAAAAGGTCGCCACGAATCCGTCTTTGAATTGTTGAGGCGCGGAGGATTTGCTCGCGTTAGAGTTGATGGGGTAATGTATCCTCTTGAAGAAGCCCCCGAGCTTGACAAGAAAAAGGCGCATACAATAGAAGTTGTTGTCGACCGCCTTTCTTTCCCATGCGATCGAACTCGCCTTTGCGATTCTGTTGAGCTTGCGCTTTCAACTGGCAAGGGAACAGTTCTTGTAGAGACGCTTGGCGAGAATGGCGCGCCTTCCGTCACTCGTTCTTTCTCCGAGCTTAATGCTTGTGTTGAGTGTGGAATTTCTTTCGATGAATTGCGTCCGCGCTCATTCTCCTTTAACTCGCCTTATGGTGCATGCCCGACTTGTTCGGGCTTGGGGCAGCTTTATTATTTCGATGAAGATCTCGTAGTCCCGGACAAAACGCTTCCGCTTAGAGAGTGCATACACCCATGGCGCAGGGCAGGGCATAATGCGATAATGTACTACAATGCTCTTCTTGAGCAAATCGCCAAGCAGTACAAAGTAAAGCTATCCACTCCCTATGAGGACCTTCCGGCAAAGTTCCGCCGCGGATTGATGCATGGTTTTAAGGAAGATCTCGTTCTTCCGTGGCGCAGTGTCGATCGCCCATTCGAGGGGGTTCTGGCAGTTCTTCAAAAGCGCCTTGAAGAGGCAGAAGACGACGAGACGCGCGCAAAGTACGAAGCGTATCAAAGCGACCGCACCTGTCCTGATTGCCGCGGTGCAAGGCTTAACGAATTTTCACGCGCCGCGAAGGTTTGCGGCAAAACGCTGATTGAAGTTATGGCGATGCCTGTTACGGAATCGCTCGCGTTCTTTAAGTCGTTTGCAAATACGAAGAAACATTCTTCTGTCTCTGATGCCAAGATGGAGGGGCTTAAAGATGTTGTCGCAGAAATAATTCGCAGGCTGCAGTTCCTTATTGATGTGGGACTCGATTATCTTACGCTCGATCGCCCCTCGTCTACGCTTTCTGGCGGAGAGATGCAGCGCATTCGTCTTGCCACGCAAATTGGCTCAGGGCTTACGGGCGTTCTGTATGTTCTTGATGAGCCTACAATAGGTCTTCATCCAAGGGACAATGAGCGGCTTATATCTGCGCTTAAAGGCTTGCGCGATCGTGGCAACACCGTCGTTGTTGTCGAGCATGACGAAGAGATGATGCGCCAGGCAGATTACATTGTCGACCTTGGCCCTGGCGCTGGGCGCGAGGGAGGCAAGCTTATGTATCAAGGGCCTTTTGCAGGTCTTTGCAATTGCGCCTCGCTTACGGCAGATTATCTTTCTGGGCGCAAGAGCGTGTCTGACGGCGCGAATGTGAGAAAAGTTGATGCCAAGGAGAAGAGAGAATTTCTTTCTGTTCATGGCGCCTCTGGGCATAATCTTAAAAATGTTACTGCGCATTTCCCCGTCGGTTCCTTTACGGTTGTCACAGGCGTGTCAGGGTCTGGCAAATCAACTCTGGTGGATGAAACGCTAAAGCGAGCTTTGTTGCAGAAGTTCTACAATGCCAAAGCCAAGCCTGAGCGTTACACGCGTATTTCTGGCGCGGAACATTTCGATAAAATTATTGAAATCGATCAGTCGCCCATCGGTCGCACGCCACGCTCAAACCCTGCAACTTATGTCGGATTTTTCTCTGAAATTCGCTCGCTCTTTGCGATGACAGAAATGGCGAAGGCTCGCGGATATACGGCAGGGAGGTTTTCGTTCAATGTTAAGGGCGGTCGCTGCGAAGTGTGTGGCGGCGACGGTGTGCAAAAACTCGAAATGAGTTTCTTGCCCGATGTCTATGTAAAATGCGAACAATGCGGCGGGCGCAGATTTAATGCCGAAACTCTCGAGGTAACTTACGCAGGTAAGAACATAGCCGATGTTCTTGATATGACGGTTTCTGAGGCATGTGCATTTTTTGCGCGAGTTCCGTCTCTTGCAAGGCGTCTTAAAACTCTTGAAGATGTCGGACTTGGATATATTGGGCTTGGACAATCTGCCACGACGCTTTCTGGTGGCGAGGCGCAACGCATAAAACTTGCGACAGAGCTTTCGCGCCGTTCGACAGGAAGGACTCTCTATCTTCTTGATGAGCCGACAACGGGGCTTCATTTCGACGATGTCGCAAAGCTTATGAAGATTCTTCTTTCTTTGCGCGACCAAGGCAATGCCGTTATCGTTATCGAGCACAATACAGATGTGATTAAATGTGCCGATTGGATTGTGGATATGGGTCCTGGCGGCGGCGATGGCGGCGGGCGTGTTGTATGCGAAGGGCCTGTTGAAAAGGTTCGCGCTTGCAAAGAATCTTTCACAGGGCGCTTTATCTGACGGAGGATATCTGTGGGATCAATTGCCATAACGAACGGAACGGTTGTCGATGGAGGGCTTACTCCTGCATTTAAGGGTGATGTTATTATTGAAGGCGACAAGATTGCCGCGATCGTCCCAGCAGAAGAAGCGCCTTCGGGTGGATATGCGTCAGAAAAAGTTATTGATGCTTCAGGGTGTTTTGTTACTCCAGGTTTCATAGATGCGCACGCCCACTCTGATGCATATCTTATCCTTGAGCCTGATGCGCCTTCAAAAATATCGCAAGGCATAACGACTGAGATAAATGGTCAGTGCGGGGGCAGCGCCGCGCCGCGTTATGGAGAAGCACGCCTTTCGTCCGATTGGGCGTCTCTTCTTGGTGAGAAACTTGTTTGGCGTTCTTTCGATGAGTATAGATGCGCATTGGAGTCTGCTCGCCCTGCAATAAATTCCGTCCAATTTGTCGGACACAATACATTGCGCTCGTCTGTCGTGGGATATCAAGGAAGATCTTCAACGCCTGATGAATTAAGAGAAATGCAGCGTCTTTTAGATGAGGCGCTTGATGCAGGTTGGTATGGGCTTACGACTGGATTAATTTATCAGCCTGGCAAATATTCAACTCCCGATGAAGTCGTAGCGCTTGCGAAAACGGCGGCGGAGAAAAATGGTTTTTACGCAACGCACATGCGCTCTGAAGGCGATGCGATTCTTGAGGCGATTGATGAGGTCCTCGACCTTGTTGAAGCAACTGGCATAAGAGCGGAGATTTCGCATTTGAAGACGAGCGGCGAGCGCAATTGGGGGAAGATAGATGCAGTCATTGAGAAGATAGGCACCGCTGTTGATGCAGGGCTTCTTCTTGGATCTGATCGCTATCCGTATTGCGCGGCGGGCACAGATTTAGATATCGTTCTTCCTGATTGGGCGCAAGAGGGAGCTGCGCCTGCAGAGATGAAGCGTTTGGCAGATCCTGTTTTGCGCGCGCGAATTGTTGAAGAGATCGATGCTTCGGGTCGCGATTGGTCGAAGGTGATGATTGGCGGCACTTGGTCTGAAGAGATTAAACAAATGTCAGGCGCGAGTGTTGCTGAAATAATAAAATCGCAAGGCGGCAAAGTTTCGGCGGGAGAGATAGTCTGTAGGATCCTTCAGGCTGATTTGTGTCGCACAGGTGCATTCTTCTTCGGCATGAGCGAGGCGAACCTCGATAAGATTCTTTCTCAAAGCTGGGTTGTGCCAGGCTCCGATGCATCGCTGCGCGCTCCGTGGGGGCCGCTTGGCGCAGATCACCCGCACCCTCGTGCGTATGGCACGATGCCCGAGTTTTATCGGCGCCTGCGAAGGATTGGCGTTTCTTGCGAAGAGGCGGTGGCGCGAATGACATCAGTTCCCGCCGCAAGATTTTCGATTCGCTCTCGCGGCGTTCTTGCTAAGGGCAACTTTGCCGATATCGCAGTTTGGAAGGAAGATGAGTTTAAATCGAACTCGACATACTCTTCGCCGCATTGTTTCACAGAAGGGGTGAAGGCGGTTATTGTCAATGGAACTCTTTCGCGCTTAGGCGATTCGTCGTGCGCGAATGCAGGGAGATTTATTGAGCGATGAAACTTTTTGATACGCATTGTCATTTTGAAACATGTGATACCGAAGAAGTCTCGGCCATTCTTCTTCGCGCGAAAGAGGCTGGAGTCGAATCGCTTACGGCTGTTGGTGGAAGTGAAGATCTTAATAAGTGCGCGCTTTTCGCGGCGGAGCTTGCTGCGGCAAAAGAGGGAATGCCTTTGGTGAAGTGTGCGCTTGGCTACGATCGCGGCCAGACAGGTTGTGCGCGCCCGGATATTCCTGCAGATGCAAAGCTTGCCGCGTGGGGTGAGATTGGGCTTGATTATTATTACTCGCCTGAAACGCGCGCCCAACAGCTCAAACTTTTTGGCGAGCAGCTCGAAGAGGCGCGTCGCCGCAATCTCCCGGTTATCATACATACGCGCGAAGCAGATGAAGATACACTCGCGCTTTTGAAGGAAGTGCCTTCGCGCGGCATCATTCATTGTTACACTGGCCTGCCGCAATCTGCGCGCGCATTTCTCGATGCGGGTTTCTTTATTTCGTTTTCAGGTATCATTACATTCCGCTTGGCAGATAATGTGCGTGAATCTGCCGCCGTTGTGCCTGATGACCGCATTCTTATCGAGACAGATTCTCCATTTCTTGCTCCGGTGCCGATGCGCGGAAAGAAGAATGAGCCGTCGTTTATTCGCCATACTTGCGCGTTCCTCGCCGAGAAAAGAGGAATGTCGCCAGAGGATTTTGCCACGCTTACATACGCGAATGCTGAAAGGGCGTTCTCATGAATAGAATCCTCTTTGATAAAAGCGAAATTGTCTCTGATATTGTTCGCTTCGATGATGTGCGCGCCGAGCATGCCATAAAGGTATTGCATGTTGAAAAAGGGCAGATCATAAAGACGGGCGAGATTGATGGGCTCATTGGCGCAGGAGAAGTTATTTCCGTTTCTGCGCCAGGCGAAGCGCCTTGCGTTACCGTTCGTGTGACGCACGATAAGCCTTCGATTGAGCCGTGGGTCGATTTGATTCTTGCGCCGCCTCGTCCGCGTGTGATGAAGAGGCTTTTGCCGCAGCTCGCTGCTCTTGGCGTCGGTCGCATTGTTCTTGTTGGCGCGAAGAAGGTGGAAAAAGATTTTTGGGGAGCTACACTTCTTAAGCCGGAAATCTACAAGCCTCTTCTTGTTGATGGCTTGATGCAGTCAGGCTCGTCCATAATGCCGTCAATTGAAGTGCGCCGCGCATTTAGGCGTTTTGTTGCAGATGAGCTTGATGCTCTCTTCCCAACGCGCACAAGATTTGTTGGGCATCCTTCTCAAGGGGCGACAAAAGAGACTTCTTGCGATGGAGCCAAAGAGCGCGTTCTTTTGGCGGTAGGGCCAGAGGGCGGCTGGACGGACGATGAAGTTTCCCTTCTTGAAGAGAAGGGGTTTGCTCGTTATTCGTTAGGCCCACGCATTCTTCGCACCGACACGGCTCTTGTGTCTTTGCTCGCTCAGTTGATGGAGCGCTACGACACGGCTGGTCTTTAAGAAGTTTAGCTTATTTGGCGGCAGGCAGAAATGACTTTATGCGCGGAGCTTTCCCAGTCGAAGCTTCAAACACTTTGAATTTTACAGATACTGCTCCTTGGGGGATTTCGATAGCGGCACGATATCCTTCTTTTACATGTTTCGATTCGCTTCGAATCTTATCGCCTGAAGCAGTGAGAAAAACAAATTCAACTTGCGCTGGGTAAGATTTGTTTTCAAGGCGAAGATTGGCTCTCACTTCTTTTGCAGATGGAGGGAGCGTGACGGACCTTTCATCTATTGGAGTTTTCTCTGCGACGGCAATCGTTGGCTGCGGAGCAGGTGCTTTGTTGCGGCTAAGGAAGAAGAGCGCCCCGCCAAGTACGCAGACAAGAGACACTATAATCAACGGCAACAAGCGAGAAGCTTTGCGATTTTTGCCGCGCTGCATAACGGAAGAGACGGAGAATGGCAAGAATCGGAAGCTTACAGTCTTATTTGTTGAATCATAAATAACATAGGAGGAGAGGCATCTCCCGTTGCTTTCGCGCGGATAGCCGACAGAACCTGTGTTTACGATATATCTCTTGCCCTCTTCAAGTACAAAATCTTGCGCTTCAAGCTGGTAGATGCGCCCGCTTGCGCCTGTTATGTACATGCAAGGGGTGTGGGTGTGGCCAACAAAAAGAAGCTGTGCATCGGACGCGGCAAAGTTTGCGCATGCCGCCTCATCGCTATCAATGTAGTTGAATTCTTGCGGCTCGGTAAAATCGCCGTGAGAAAGCTCAGCGCCTTCGATTTTTGCAGTGTAAGGCAAGAGGCGCAGCGCTTTTAGCTCGTCTTTTGAAAGAAGATCGCGGTGGCGATGGACGGCATCACTTGCTAAGTCGATAAAATCCGATGGATCCATGCGGCCAGACACGGCATCGTCGTGGTTTCCTGCGACAATTACAGATGCAGTTTTTTGGATAAGGCGGAATGTCTCTGCAGGAAGCGGGCCGTATCCCACGATGTCGCCAAGGCAAACAACTTTTTGAGCGCCGCAAGAGGCCGCGTCTTTAAGTACGAGCTCGAGGGCTGCTAAGTTTGCGTGGAGATCGGAAATAACCGCATATTTCATGTTCGTATTATCTTATAAATGCACTTGCAAGTCAAGGGCGCGGCGCTTTTGTAGGGTTGACTTTAGGGGTAAAAAAGAGGTATAATCACGGAATTAAACCACCAGCGAGGAGTGTGTGTAAAAATGGAAGACCTTCAGAGCTTATTGGAGAAGATTAACCGCGACGGAGTAGAGAAAGCCGAAGCCGAAGCGAAGAAGATCATTGATGCCGCAAAGGACAGGGCTGCGGCCCTCGTCAAGGAGGCGCAAGAGGAAGCGTTGCGACTTAGGGAAGATGCGAAAAAAGACGCTGCTTCCTCGGCTGCGCGTGCAGAAGAGTCTTTGCGTCAGGCGGCGCGAGACACCGTTCTTAAGGTGGAAAACGCGCTTCTCGCACTTTTCGAAAAGACACTTGCAAAAGATGTGGAGAAAGCCCTTGCCGACGAGAATACCATTTGCGCTCTTGTTGCGGAGGCAGTAAAGGCAGTCGCCTCTCCTGCGGAAGTTGCGCTTCCTGCATCTCTCGCGCAGGCAGTTCAAGCCCGTCTTGCCGCGAACGACAAGGTGACGGTGGTGATGGACGCAACTTTAGGATCTGGATTTTCTATCAAGACGGAAGGTGGGCGCGTAGAAAGCTCGTTCACCGCTGAGGATATCGCTGGCGAGATTGCGCGCCGTCTGCGTCCCGACCTTGCTAAGCTCTTGAAATGACTGTAGATTATACAGTAGCGAGCCTTCCAGAGCTGAGTTTTACAGCTCCTGCGCCGATTACTTGGGAGCGTTTTTGCGAGTTAGTCGGCGGAGAGGGCGAAGTTAAGCGCCTTGAGGAGCGCTTTTCCGATCTCGATGTGCAGCTTCGCAACGCTATGGCTGAAGCTCGCAACGGTGAGGATTGCAAACGCCCAGCTCAAGGTTGCTCGCTCTTCTGGAAGAACAGGATTTTGGCGTGTTTCAGCGAGAAAGATGTAGCCTCTCGCGAAAAGGCGTTAGATCGCGTTCGGTGGGACGCCGCGGGCGAGCTTACGCCTCCTGCATCTCCGCTTGGAAAGGGCGCGCTCGCAACTTATGCCATTCGCTTGAAGATTGCTCTTAAGAGAAGCGCCGTCTCCTCTGATGATGGGCGCGCAGTCTTCGACAAGATGATGGAAGAGACAAAAACAACTTTTTAAACATAAACCAGGCAGCCTCTTATGACAACAACAGGAAAAATCGCGGCAGTCAACGGCAATATGATCACGGTGGTCTTCGACGGAGCCGTGGCTCAGAATGAAGTCGGCTACGCAGTCTGTGGCGACAAGCGTCTTATGGCGGAAATTGTTCGTGTCCGCGGCACGCGGTGCGACATGCAGGTTTTCGACGCCACGTCTGATTTGATGGTCGACGATAAGGTCGAGTTCACAGGCGAGATGCTTGCCGCGGAATTGGGGCCTGGTCTTTTGGCTCAGGTTTACGACGGTCTGCAAAATCCTCTTGCTGAGCTGGCAGAGGAGGCAGGCAAGATTTCGCGCGATGCGGCGTACTTCCTTCAGAGAGGTATGTATCTTCCTGGTCTTCCGCGCGATATTAAGTGGGATTGGCACCCTACGGCGGAGATTGGCTCGCGCGTTATGGCAGGCGATTTCCTTGGCTGGGTGCCAGAAGGTATTTTTGATGGCGAGAAGCTTCCGGGGCACAAGATTATGGTGCCGTTCTCGTTCCGCGGCGTTTACACTGTAAAGTCTCTTGCCCCTGCAGGTGCGTATACAGTTACGGAGACGATTGCCGTTCTCGAGCCTGTCGCAGGAGAGTCGTCTTCGGCGCAGAACGCTCAGAGCGTGGAAGTGCAGATGTTGCAGCGCTGGCCTGTTAAAGTTCCGATCAAGTGCTTCTCCGAGCGTCTCGCGCCGGAGGAAACTCTCGAAACGACGGTGCGCACAATCGACACATTCTTCCCTGTCGCCGTTGGCGGCACATATTGCGTGCCAGGCCCGTTTGGTGCAGGCAAGACAGTTCTTCAGCAGACCACGGCGCGTTACGCAAAGGTCGATGTCGTTATCTCTGCGGCTTGCGGCGAACGCGCAGGCGAGGTGGTGGAGACGCTTAAGGAATTCCCTGAGATTGTCGACCCGAAGACTGGTCAGTCGCTGATGAAGCGCACGATCATCATTTGCAACACATCGTCGATGCCGGTCGCTTCGCGCGAAGCTTCTGTGTACACGGCGGTGACGCTTGCTGAATATTTCCGCCAGATGGGGCTTGATGTGCTTGTTCTCGCCGATTCGACTTCGCGCTGGGCGCAGGCGATGCGCGAGCTTTCAGGGCGTCTCGAAGAAATTCCCGGCGAAGAGGCATTCCCTGCGTATCTCGAAAGCCGCATTGCCGCGTTCTACGAGCGCGCTGGGCGCGTTCGCCTGAGAGACGGCTCGACAGGCTCTGTGACTATCGGTGGCACAGTCTCGCCAGCAGGCGGCAACTTCGACGAGCCTGTTACGCAGGCCACGCTCAAGGTGGTGGGTGGCTTCCACGGTCTTTCGCGCGCCCGCTCTGATGCGCGCCGCTATCCCGCAATCGATCCTCTCGATTCCTGGAGTCATTATGCGCCTGTCATCGAGCGCGCCCGCGTTGAGGCGGCTCGCTCGATTCTCCGCAAGGGCAACGAGGTCGGGCAGATGATGAAGGTCGTCGGTGAAGAAGGCACAAGCCAAGAGGATTTCGTCACGTATTTGAAGGCGGAATTCATCGATGCGGTTTATCTTCAGCAGAATGCGTTTTCAGATTCCGATGCAACGACGCCAGTTGAGCGCCAGAGAATTATGTTCTCGGTGATGGAGAAGGCTCTTGTCGCGGCGTTTGCGTTTGCCGATAAGGTTGAGGCGCGTCACTTCTTTATGGATTTGCGTCAGTCGTTCATCGACTGGAACGACAAACCTTTCAATTCCGATGAGTTCGCTGCGGGCAAGGCGACGCTCGAAGAGAAGATCGCCTCGGCTACGAAGTAAGAGGAGTAAGGCAATGTTCAACAACAGGATATATCACAAGATTGATGCTCTTTCTGGGTCGGTTGCAACTCTCCGCGCGGAAGGCGTAAAGTACGGCGAAATTGCCGAGGTGGAGAGCCGCGCCGGCACTTCGCTTGCTCAGGTGATTAAGCTTGATGGGCCGAATGTAACGCTTCAGATTTTTGCTGGTGCGCGAGGCGTCGATACTGCCGCGAAGGTAAGGTTTCTTGGCGAGCCGATGAAGGTGCCGTTTTCCGACGCACTTCTCGGCAGAGCATTTTCTGGTTCATGTGTTCCGCGTGATGGCGGGCCGCAGATTCATGGAACGCCTTCTCCGATAGGTCAGCCGTCGGTCAATCCTGCCAAGCGCATTATGCCCAACAGAATGGTGCGCACGAACATTCCGATGATCGACCTCTTTAATTCGCTCGTCGTTTCGCAGAAGTTGCCTATTTTTGCGAAGGCAGGCGAGCCGTACAACGATCTTCTTGCGCGAATTGCGCTGCAGGCGAACTCTGATGTTATCGTTATCGGCGGAATGGGCATGAAGCACGACGAATATCTTCGTCTGCGTTCGATGCTCGATGAGTCGGGTGCGCTCGCAAAGACGACGATGTTCATTCATACGGCGGCAGACCCGACAGTGGAGTGCGTGCTTGTGCCTGATGTGTCGCTCGCGGTGGCGGAGAAGTTCGCGCTTGAAGGGAAAGATGTGCTGGTGCTTCTCACAGACATGACATCCTTTGCTGACGCGATGAAGGAAATCGCCATTACGATGGAGCAGATTCCTTCGAACCGTGGATACCCTGGCGATCTTTATTCGCAGCTCGCAAGCCGCTATGAAAAGGCGGTGGATTTTGATGGGGCTGGCTCCATTACGATTCTTGCGGTCACCACGATGCCTGGCGATGATGTAACGCACCCGGTTCCGGACAATACTGGGTACATTACGGAAGGGCAGTTCTATTTGAGAGGTGGGCGTATTGAGCCGTTTGGTTCGCTTTCTCGTCTTAAACAGCAAGTTAATAAGAATACGCGCGAGGATCACCGCACAGTAATGGACGCGATGATTAAGCTTTATGCGCAGTTTAAGGAGACTGTTGAGAAGCAGTCGATGGGCTTCAAGATGTCTGATTGGGACGAGAAGCTGCTCAAATACGGCGAAGATTTCGAGAAGAATATGATGGATTTGTCTGTTAATATTCCTCTTGAAGAGGCGCTTGATCTTGGCTGGAAGATTCTCGCCGACAACTTTGAGAAGGGTGAAGTTGGCATTCCTTCGAAGTTGGCCGATAAGTTCTGGCCGGGGGGTTGACAGCAGAGCCGATAAAAGGATATACTACGCGCTCCCAGTTTTTCGTGGAGGGTTTCCACAAGGAAAACGGGAACGAAAGGAAGAAAAATGGAAGCATACGCAGTTCTCGAATCCGGCGGCAAGCAGACGCGTGTTAAGGTCGGAGACAAGATCGAGATTGAAAAGCTCTCGGTCGAAGCGGGCCAGGATGTCGTGCTCGAAACCGTTTGTGCGGTTTCCGACGGCACCACGCTCAAGGTTGGTACGCCTTATGTCGAAGGCGCGAAGGTGACTCTTTCTGTCGCCGGCGTTGTCAAGGGCAAGAAGGTCATTAACTTCAAGGCGAAGCGCCGCAAAGGCGAGCGCAGGAAAGTCGGTCATCGTCAGCAGTTGACCGTCGCCACTGTAACCGCAATCGCATAAGGCAAGGAGGAAATAAATATGGCTACTTCCGCATCTGCCCGTAACGGTCGCGATTCGAACCCGAAGTATCTCGGTGTCAAGGCTTATGACGGCCAGCTTCTCATGGCAGGCTCCATCATCGTCCGCCAGCGCGGCACGAAGATCCATCCCGGCAAGAACGTCGGTCTCGGCCGCGACTTCACGCTTTTCGCTCTTAAGGACGGAAAGGTGAAATTCATCAAGGACGGCAAGATCGTCACGATCGTCGAGGCTTGATTTAGCATCTGATATTCGGATAAAAGGGCGCCGCTTTTCGCGGCGCTTTTTTGTATTTTTGGCGCTTGTTCCTCTTGGCAAGCCAGAGGCTTCTTTTTCCCATTATAAAGTGCATGGTGTATCTAACCCTGCGGCGCAGTAGACTTGAAGGTGTGTAGTGTGATATACTAAACGGTAAAGTTCGGTAAAGGATGAGACGTTTGCTGGTGGCGCAGCTGTGCGTTACTTTCGTTAATAACTTAACACACTGCT
>JAGBWQ010000130.1 GCA_017629735.1 Kiritimatiellia bacterium | reverse complement strand
GATTGTCGCGGTTGAGCGCGGCGGCCATGTTACGCGTAATGTCGGGCCAGATTGGAATCTTGCCGAAGGAGATGTTCTTTTTGTGCTTGGCACGCCCTCTCAGCTTGCCGCGCTTAAGGATCTTCTCGGAGTTACGGCGTGAGCGTGATTAAGAGCTATGTTGGGCGGCTTGCGCCTAGCCCCACTGGAGCGCTTCATCTTGGCAATGTGCGAACATTTATGGTCGCGTGGCTCAGGGCGCGTGTTAATGGCGGTAAGGTGATTATGCGAATTGAAGATCTCGATCACCCACGTGACAAGCCAGGAGCAGAAGCGCAGGCGATAGAAGATCTTAAATGGCTGGGGTTCGATTGGGACGAGGAGTATTGCCAGTCTGAGCGAATAGATCTTTATCGTGATGCGATAAGAAAACTCCATAGAGAAGGTCGTGCATATCCTTGTGTTTGTTCAAGGCGAGATGTAGAAGCGGCGCAGTCGGCTCCTCATGAGGGGGATCAGCTTTTCTATGCAGGTGCATGCCGCGGACGATTTGCAGACTGGGAGGAAGCGACAAAAGAAAAGGAGCTTCCTTGCTGGAGATTTGCGGTTCAAAAGGGGGAGGGCGCGTCATTTGTAGATGCGTTTGCAGGCCCTTATTCAGTAGATGTCTCTCGAACTCTTGGCGATTTCCCTTTGGCGCGAGATGAAAATGGCGCAGGATACACTCTTGCGGTGGTGGTTGACGATCTTGATATGGGCGTTACAGAAGTGGTGCGAGGGGACGATTTGCTTGCCGCTACGCCTGCGCAGATACTTATTGCGCGTGCTCTAGGCGCGAGTGAAGTGCCTTCTTATTGCCATGTGCCCTTAGTTGTAGGCCCCGATGGGCGGCGCCTTGCCAAGCGCCATGGAGACACTCGAATTTCATCATTTAGAAGTGCGGGAATGAGCGCAGAAAAGATAATTGGTCTTCTAGGAGCTTCTTGTGGCTGGTGTTCACAAGGCGAGGAGGTGGCATTGGAAGCTCTTCTTCCACGTTTTTCGCTCGAAACTATCCCGCATAAGCCTTTTATTTTCCAATAGAATTCGTGCGATTATATTGATCTCTTGCACGCTGAATATGATATAATTTACTGTATGATAATTATCTTTGCAGCATTGGCCGCTTCGTGCGGTGGTTTTGCGGCGTCGTATTATGGTGCGGACGCCGGAATGGGATGGAGCATCTTTTGGGGCTTTGTCGCGTTTTTCGTTTCAAATTGGGCATTTGGATTCTTTATCCGGAAGCGTATGAAGAATGAGATGAATGCCGTTCAGGGAATTCTTCTTGCCGGGCAGAAAGAGCTCCAGAAGAAGATGCAGCGTTGGCAGATTCGTCCGCCTGGGTCTATCCAAGCAGCGCAAAAAGAAATCGCGCGCGACACTGAGATTTTCGTTAAGAAGGCGCTTGCGCGTACGGATGCGCTTGAGAAATACAAACTGTTCGTCCTGATGCTTGATCGCCAAATTGCAACGGCAAAGGTTCAGCTCTCTTGGATGATTAAGGACTTCCGCGCTGTAGATGCGCTTTTGCCTAAGGTGATATTTGTCGATCCTATGATGTTCGCAATAAAGATTGCTCGTCTTTATATGACAGGCGGCGACATGAAGGAAATCGAAAAGTTCTACCGCAAGGGAACTGCTCGCACGCGTTACAATGGCAATGTTCTTCTTGCTGCGGAAATGAGCTGGATTCAGATGAAGAAGGGCGATCAGGACGGAGCATTTAAGACTTTGACTGAAGCTCTTAAGAAGAGCGACAACGAAACGCTTAAGCGCAACCATGAGTTGCTTATGAATAATCGCGGTGGACATTTCTCCAATTCCGGCCTTGGCGACCAGTGGTATTCGCTTCTTCTCGAGGAGCCCAAGACCCACATGCAGCGCCAGCGCGTAGCCTTTAGGTGAGAAAGGGGTCCTTCTGATGCGCTCGGCGGAAAAAGCTAAAGGTTGCAACGCTGCGGTGCGTAAGGCAGTAGTGCTTGCGGCAGGCTTTGGAAGCCGCCTTAGGCCTTTTACTTGTTCCGTTCCAAAGCCTCTCTTGCCTGTGTGGGGCGAGGGCATGCTTTCGCGTATCGTAGAGCGTTTGCGTTCTCTTGGCGTTGAGGAAATTGTCGTAAATTGTCATCATCTTTACGAGCAGGTCGAAAAGTGGTGTGCCGAAAACGGCTGCCGCGCTGTGCGCGAGGAGGAGATCCTCGGAACGGGAGGCGTTTTGAGTCCTCTTCGCGAGTGGATTGGAGAAGATAATTTTTACCTCGTAAACGGCGATATTGTTGTCGACGGATTTGATGCGTTTCCTTCTGTAGATCAAGTTGGTCGCACTGGCGGCGCCGATGGAAATGTGATCGGCGTGTGCCTCGTTACTGAAGAGGGGCCTCGTACTGTGGAAGTCGAGATGGAGTCTGGCTTTGCTACGAATTGGCGCAGCGAAGATGCAGGCTTTCCTGGCACTTATACATATTGCGGGTTTGCGCTTCTTTCGGCGAAAGTTCTTGATTATGTCGCTCCTTCTGGCTTTTCCTCTATCGTTGAAGCCTACGAGAAGGCGATGGCAGATGGCTGGTTTGTTAAGTGCGTCTCTCCCGAAGGAATGCTTTGGACAGATGCAGGCACAATCGAAAGATATATCGATGTTAACTCCGCAGGAGAGGATAATGCATTCGGCGATATTCCGCATGTAAAAAGCGCTCTTGTAAGCGCTGGCATCGATCCTCTCTCTCAAGTGGAGTTTATCGGTGCGCGCGGGAGCGAGAGGGTTTTCTTTAAGACATCGGACGCGGTTGTTGTAGTCTACGACGATGCGAATCGCGCGGAGAATGCGCTTTACGCTCGGCACGCACGCTTCTTGCTTGAAAAATCAATTGCAGTTCCGCGAGTTCTTGCGTTTCTACCTGAGTTTAAGACATTGGTGCTCGAGAAAGTTGGAGAAGAGCGCAAGACAACTCTTGAGGAGAAGATTCAAGTTGTTGAAGAGCTTTGCAAATTTAACTCGCTTGGCGAATGTTTCACTGCGGAGGGCGCAGCAAGCTGTAATCTTCCGCCGCTTAATGAGTCATTCGGGCCAAATCTTTGGAAGTGGGAAAGAGAGCTTTTTGAAGAGTATTGCCTAAAGTCTCGCTTTGGCCGCGAAATGTCTCCAGCTGTTAAGGAGGAGTTAGAGCGTGTAGCAGAGATTTTAGAGCGTGAGCCAAAAGCGCTTGTTCATCGCGATTTCCAGTCGACTAATGTCCTTTGGAAAGATTCTGCTCTTTCATTTATCGATTTCCAGGGAATGAGGCTTGGTCCTGCCGTGTACGATCTTGCGTCATTCGTCTACGACCCCTATGTCGATATTCCAGAGAGGCATCGCGATGCGCTTGTCTTGCATTATGCTAAGAAGGCAGGGCGAGAATCCATCGTGTCGGTGCTTCCGTATGCGGCTGTTCAGAGGCTTGTTCAGTGTCTCGGTGCATACGGGCGGCTTTCCTCGGTTGGGCAGAAGCAATTTGAAAAGTTTGTGATGCCGGCTCTTCAGAATCTTCTCGAAGCTGCCGACTGCGCTTCTCTTGATGCCATTGGTGCATTGGCGGAAGATTTGATCGCTGAGGAAAAATCTTCGGAGGGCGGCAGATGAATGCGGTGCGTCAGTTTCTTTCCCATGTAAAATCGGGTGGCTTGCGTCTCCCGGGTACGGTGCGTGTTACATCGATGGGAAAAGAACGCGAGTTCGAAGCGTACGAGATGAAGGGCGACATTTTCATCATCGAGCGCGGCGTTACTGCTCGTCTGGGCGATCGTCCAAGTGTGCTCGTAGTTAATAGGAATAGGTTGAGCCGCCGTTCTCGTGGCCGTGTGATGACTATTTCCACGGGCAATCATTCAGTCGCAGCTCTTCCTCTTTTAGACGGCAGATTCTGGAAGCTCTCTCGTCTTCTTCCCTCGCGTCGCGGCGAAGTGATGATGCATGGTGTTCTTTGCGCCAATGTTGCAGGCGGTCGCCTTGAGGTTTCGCAGCGCGATGTTTCCACTTCCGATCTTGTTGGGTTCGATCGTTGGCTTGTGGAAGATTTAGGTCTTGGAATGGGTGGAGTTGTAATGCTCGACCGTAACGAGACTGCGCTCGAGTATTACAGAAAGCTTGGGCAGGAGTGGCGTGTTAAGCCTCTTGCGTGGACAGAGAGCGAAATGCAGGTGGCGCTATCATCGGCGCGCAAGCGAATCTCTACGAAGATTGAATATTTCCATTCATCAAGAGGTGTCCACTTCTTGACTTATCCTGCTTTCGTCAAGTTCATTTCACTTGCAGAAACATCTCCAGCTGATTTCGTTGCTGGGTTGCGCGAGCTCACGGGCGTTTTTGAGGACGGCAATCTTTCTGTTGTGCGCGCGCCAAAACATCGCGGCCATCATGAAGTAGAGTTTTTCGGCTTGCGCAGGGGCGTTGGTATTGAGAAGATAGTGCCTGAACTTGAAAGCCTTATGGAGGCTATTGCGCTTGGCCGTTTGGGGCAGCTTGGTGTAATACAAAAAGCTCAAGAGATTGCCGATGAATACAAGTCTCTTTTGACGATGCCCGAGTTTGCTGATGCTTCGTCTAAGGCTTTCATCGAGTCTCTTTACATGCATTTGACGGGCGAGATTTATGCGCTCGTTGGCGAAGGTTCTACGCCTGCGTTCGACGATAGGCGCACGGCTCTTCCTGGGGCTACATTCGTTAATGGCCGCCCTGTGATGCACCCAGGTGCCGATTTGCGCAGTGAGGTGTTGCTCTCGAATTTGCGAGGCATGCTCTCGAAAGATGAACTCATTGAATACGCCAATGTCTACGAATTGCGCGAAGACGAAAATTCGCCCACTGGGCGTGGCCTTACGCGTGAAGTGGTGTACAAGACAAACATGCGTCCGATTGAGGCAAGCTTTGTGGAGAAGGCTCTTGCGTCGAAAAAGCGCGGCTATTCCGAGTATATGCTTGCGCGCATTGGTGCACTCAGGGCGATGGGCGTAGGCTTAAGTTCCTACTATCGTCTTTTGCGCCGCCGTCCTTCTTCTCGTTCAGCTCCGCTCGATTATTATATTCGCACGCGTTGCGAGGGCGAGCCGATAGAATCTATTCCTGCCAACTGGTTCCGCAGCAGCGAAGATTCTTCCGTGGAGGAGGTTGAAGTCGTCAACGGGCTTGCAACTCTCATGGGGGATGCGGCAGCTCAGAACATGGCGATGAAGAAATACGATCCTGCCAAGGATAGCCCCTTGTTTGGCATCGGCAAGGAAATATATGAGTTTGAGTACGATATCATAAGAGAGCAAGTGGTGCCCAAGAAGGTTGCAACTTGCTCTATCCGCGGCAGTTTTGGGTGGCCCGATTTGTCATATACGGACGAGAATATCAATGCCATAGCGTCGTTCTACTTTACTCATTATGCCCATGCGTTGAAGCAATACTGCAAGGCGCATACTGTGCCTTTGGCGGAGCTGGCGGAGAAGTTTATGAGCGGCTTCGAGTTTCGGACACATGCTATGGCGTGGCAGCTGTCTGTTATGCGCGACAGATTCGAGGAGTTTTTCCCTCCAGTTCCTGCTCCATTCCATTTTGCAGAGAGATGGCGTTTTGTGATGTGGTCGCTCGAACGACAGGAGCGCAGACTCCCATTGCTTAAGAAGATGTTTTTTCAAAAAGTCGCGCTTGTTGAACAAGCCGATGGGGCTTTGTCTGAAGACAAAATGGTATAATACACAATCTTATGACATTAACGCTGAGAATTGGTGCCGTTTTGCGTAAGGCGCTTGCGCTTTTGCATCCGTGTGCCTATGGGGAATTGGTTGTCAAGAACGCCGAAAAAGAGATCGCAGAGTCTCTTGCTGGGGAGTTGCGTCTTCTTTGCCCCGATAGAGATGCGGATGAGCTTGCCGAGAAGTTTGTCTCGTCCTTCCCAGAGGTGAAGCGCCTGGTCGAAAGCGATGTGCAAGCCGCATACGAAGGCGATCCTGCGGCCACAAGTCCAATGGAAGTTGTCATGGCGTATCCTGGTCTTTATGCGGTGACAGTGCACAGGCTTGCGCACGAGCTTTACAAATTGAAGATTCCTGTCATTCCGCGTATCATGAGCGAAATTGCCCATTCTAAGACGGGAATTGATATTCACCCTGGTGCGACGATTGGAGAGAGGTTCTTTATTGACCACGGCACAGGTGTTGTTATCGGTGAGACGACAATTATCGGGCGCAATGTAAAAATTTATCAGGGTGTTACTTTAGGTGCAAAATCCTTTGCGAAAGATCCAGTTACAGGAGCACTCGTCAAAGGTATTAAGCGCCATCCTAATGTAGAGGACAATGTTGTTATCTACGCCGGGGCTACCATTCTTGGTGGCGACACAACAATCGGCCACGATTCCGAGATCGGAGGCAGTGTTTGGTTGATTTCTTCTGTGCCGCCAAATTCACGCGTTTATAATACTCCGCCCGCTCCAGTCATCAAGACGATTCGGGCATAAAAGGTTTATCTCAATGAAGAAGGATACAAGGAATATGAAAACTAAGGCGATGAATGTTACTGAAAAAATCCTTTCAGCTCATATTGTCGAGGGCGAAAGCGCACAGGAACGCGAACTCGGCATCAAGATCGATCAGACGCTTACGCAAGATGCGACAGGAACGATGGCTTATTTGCAGTTCGAGTCGATGGGCGTAAGTCGCGTTAAGACTGATGTCTCTGTTAGTTATGTCGACCACAATACTGTCCAGATTGGCTTCGAGAACGCCGACGACCACGATTTCTTGCAGTCGATAGCCAAGAAGTATGGCATCATCTATTCAAAGGCTGGTAACGGCATTTGCCATCAGCTCCACCTTGAGCGCTTCGGTAAGCCCGGCACGACTCTTCTTGGCTCCGATTCTCACACTCCTACAGGCGGCGGTATCGGGCAGATCGCAATTGGCGCTGGCGGCATTGATATCGCAGTCGCGATGGCGGGCGGCGCTTTCCATATTCCTGCGCCTAAGGTGCGTGCAATTGTTCTTAAGGGCAAGCTCCGCAAGGGCGTTAGCGCTAAAGATGTCATTCTTAAGGTGCTTGAGAAGTTCGGCACAAAGGGCAATGTCGGCTGGATATTCGAATACACAGGCCCTGGCGTTAAGACGCTCGATGTTCCTTCGCGCGCCACGATAACCAACATGGGCGCCGAGCTTGGTGTTACGACGAGCGTATTCCCTTCTGATGCAGTCACCAAGCAGTTCCTCACTGCGCAGGGAAGGGCGAAGGATTTCGTCGAGATCGTTCCCGACAAGGGCGCAAAGTACGACGACACATTCACGATTGATCTTTCCAAGGTCGAGCCTCTTATGGCCGCACCGCATAGCCCTGGCAATATCATCACCGTCAAGTCGATGAAGGGCAAGAAGGTCAATCAGATTTTGATTGGCTCTTGCACCAACTCGTCCTACCGCGATATTCGCACCGTTGCGCTCTATCTCAAGGGCAAGCATGTCGCTGACGATGTGGAAGTTGGTATCGCTTGCGGTTCAAGGCAGGTTATTGAGATGCTCGCCAAAGACGGCTCGCTTGAAATTCTTCACCGCGCCGGTTGCCGTATGCTTGAGAATGCTTGTGGTTTCTGCATTGGTGCACACATGTCTCCAAGAACGGGCGCGATTTCGCTTCGCACCAACAACCGCAACTTCGAAGGCCGTAGCGGCACGAAAAGCGCAGGCGTATATCTCGTCTCGCCCGAAACGGCTGCCGCTTCGGCGCTTACGGGCAAGGTTGCGCTTCCGACGGAAAAGCCTGTTGCTGCTGTTCCTAGCCCGAAGAAGTTCCCCATCGACGATGCCATGTTCCTCTATCGCGCAAGCGCAGGTAAGGGCGTCAAGGGTGCGGAAATCGTGCGTGGCCCCAACATCGCTCAGGTCCCGAATGGCGAAAAGCTCGCCTCTTCCTACAAGGCCGTCTGCGCTATTAAAGTTGGAGACAAGATCACGACCGACCATATCATGCCGGCTGGTGCAAGGCTTAAATTCCGCTCCAACATTCCCGCGTACGCGAAGTTCGTTTTTGAGCCGTGCGATCCTGCGTTCCACGACAACTGCCTTGCCAACAAGGCTGCTGGCGCGGTAAATGTTATCGTTGCGGGTGAGAGCTACGGACAGGGCTCGAGCCGCGAACATGCCGCGCTTTGCCCGATGTATCTCGGAGTCAAGGCAGTCATCGCCAAGTCGATCGAGCGTATTCATCGCGCCAATCTCATCAACTTCGGTATCGTTCCTTTTGAGTTTGAGAATCCTTCCGATTACGAGAAGATCGCCGCGGGCGAGAAGTTCGAGCTTAAGGGTCTTCGCGAGGCAGTCGAGGGAGATGGCGTTTTGTCCATCAAGGCGAAGAAGGGCACGGTTAATATTCGCACTCGCCTTTCTGATCGCGAGAAGCATCTCCTTCTCTGCGGTGGGCTTCTTGCTAGTCTCTGATAGGAGCGCGTTAAGATGGAGCTTGTTAAGCTGACAAACGGACTTTCGGTCGTGCTCGTTCCGTGCGAGGCCGAGTCGGTTGCGTTTGGTCTTTTTGTCAATTCTGGTTCGCGTCATGAGAGGCCAGAGGAGGCAGGCGTATCTCATTTCATTGAGCATATGCTTTTCAAAGGCACGCCCACGCGCACGGCTCTCGATATCTCAAAGTCTATCGAGGGGCGCGGCGGTATGTTCAACGCTTGGACAAGCGAAGAGGCAACGGCGTTCTATGCCCATTTGCCTTATGAATATCTCGATGAGGCAGTTGACATCCTCTCAGATATGTTCCTTCACGCGTCGATGCAACGAGATGAATTTGATCGCGAAAAGCAGGTAGTTCTCGAAGAGATACGCATGTATTCCGATGAGCCTGATTCTGTCGTGATGGAAAATCTCCAGAAGGGCGTTTTTGCTGGGTCAACGCTTGGCGAGCCCATCGCTGGAAGTGCTGAGACATTGTTGAAGATGCGTCCGTCTAATCTGAAGAGTTATATGCGCTCGCATTATCTCCCAGAAAGGACGGTGGCGGTCGTTGTCGGGCGCTTCGATCGTGATTTGGCATTGAAGGCTGTTTCTTCGCGACTTGGTCGTTTCCGCGGGAAGGGCGCCCCGAATCTTGCATGTAGCGCAAGTGCATTTAATAAAGTTGTTCCTTCTGTAACGCAAGTTAAAGATGTGCAGCAGACGCGCATTGCGATAGGATATAGGACTTTCGGTTTTTCCGATCCTCGCAAATATGCGGCAATCGTCTTTGATGCGATTCTCGGTAGAGGTATGTCGTCGCGTCTTTTCCAGGAGGTTCGCGAAAAGAGAGGTTTAAGCTACGATATCTCATCGCGTATGCACTTTTTCTCCGACGCAGGAATGTGGACTGTTTCTGCAGGCGTCGATCCATCCAAGGAGAAAGCTGCCATCGATACGATCGATCGCGAAATAAACCGCATTTGCAATAAGAAGGTTGGTTGTGAAGAGCTTGCTCGCACAAAGGAGTTTCTTGTCGGCAATTTCCGTCTTGCGCATGAGCGAGTAGTGGCTAAGCTTCATTTCTATGGGCAGACGATGCTTTCGTTCGGTAGGATTGTTCCTCCAGAGGAGCAAGTGCGCGGCATTCTTGCTGTTACAGCAGACGATGTAAAGAAGGTTGCTTGCGATATTTTAAATCCATCAATGCGCTGTGTCAGCCGTGTAGTAGGGGGAGAGTAAGGCTTTATGGTAGAATCGGCTATACCTTGGTTGTCGGCGCTTTTTGTAATAGGAGGGCTTGCGGCTCTTGCATGGTCGAGCGATTTGTTTGTTGCTGGAGCTTCATCGCTTGCAAGGGCCTTTGGCATTTCTCCTCTTATCATAGGAATGGTTATCATCGGCTTCGGTACATCAGCTCCTGAGTTTTGTGTCAGTGTGATGAGCGGCCTTGATGGGCATGCAAATATCTCGCTTGGCAATGCCTATGGTAGCGACGCATTCAACATTGCCATTATTCTTGGTGTCTCCGCCTTTATATATCCGCTTGCGGTAAGGCCTGCGGTGGCGTTGCTTGCGGGTGGGTGCCTGGTTTCCATTTCGCTTTTCTCGATGTGGCTTTTGAGAGATGGCGCATGTTCTCGCTTGGAAGGACTTATTCTTGTTGCTGCGTTTGCTATCATTATGCCGCTTTACTGCTGGTACGACCAGAGAATGAAAAACAAGAATGAGCTGGCATGCGGTGAAAGTAAGGACGATTGCGGGAAGAAATCCGAGAACAAAGAGAGTATGGCTATTTCCGCCATTAAGCTCATTGTTGGACTGAGTGTTCTTATCGCGTCGTCTCATTTATTGATTAAAGGTTCAGTTAATATCGCCAAGTTCTTTGGCGTGAGCGATCTTGTTGTTGGCCTTACAATTGTTGCCGCGGGCACTTCGCTTCCCGAGCTTGCAAGCGCCATTGCCTCTGCGCGCCGGAAAGAACACGAGTTTGTACTTGGCAACATAATAGGCTCAAACATCTTTAATACTCTTACTGTTGTTGGTGTTGCAGTTTCAATATCTCCTATTGTTCCCGAAGATGGCGTGAGCGGCTTTTCAAAGTATATTATTATGCGCGATTTGCCGTATGTGACAATGCTTTCGCTCTCGCTAATCATTTTTGGTCTTAACTGGCGCCGCCTTCGCGAGCCAGGGCGCTTCGGCCGCCGCGTCGCTTGCGTGTGGATAGCATCTTTCTTGCTTTACACGGCGCTAATGTTTATTCAAGAAACAGGCGGTCGATAATAAGGTTTGTTTAAGGAGGAGGGTTTTATGTCTAATGTGATTGCTGTTGACGGGCCAAGCGGAGCAGGTAAATCGAGCGTGTCGAAATTAGTCGGCAAGCGTCTTGGTTATCTCCATGTCGATTCAGGCGCACTTTATCGTATCATGACATGGCAGGCACTCGCTCGCGGCGTTGATGTCTCCGATCCTGCGGCAGTGGCGGCATTTGCAGATAAGGTGGAGATCGAATGTCGCCCAGAAGACGGCGCAGTCGTCTATTATGTCGATGGCGAAATTCCAGGAGACAGAATTCGCACTCCTGAGATAAATGCCAATGCATCGGCCGTTGCAACAGTCAAGGAAGTGCGCGATCGCATAACTGCAATGCTTCGCGCGATGGCAGACCTTGGCAATCTTGTTGTTGAAGGGCGCGACATTGCAACAGCGGTATTTCCTGATTCGCCGGCGAGATTTTATCTTACGGCCTCTGCCGAGGCGCGCGCACGCCGTCGCCGCAAAGAAGAGGTCGATAAGGGCGTTGCCAATCAGAGCGAGGAGGCTGTAAAGGCTTCTTTGCTTGCGAGAGATTTAGTAGACTCCACGCGCCGCCACGCGCCTTTAAGGAAGGCTGATGGTGCGATAGAAATTGATTCGAGTGATATGACGCTTGAAGAAGTCGTTGAAGCTGTAATCGGAGCTCTTCCGGAAGGGTGGGCGAAATAAAGAAGGATCTTAAGATGAAAGAAACGAAACATCAGCATGTTTTTACTTCTGAGTCCGTGTCGGAAGGACATCCCGACAAAGTGGCGGATCGTATTTCCGATGCGATTCTTGACGCTTGCCTTAAGAAGGACTCGTCTGCACATGTTGCTTGCGAGACGATGGTCGGGCCAGATATTGTCGTTAATATGGGCGAGATTACTTGCAAGGGCTTTAAGGATATCGATACTGAATCGATAGCTCGCAAGGTCGTTGCGAAAATCGGCTACACGATTCCGGAAGAGAAGTTTGCCGCGCGTACATTTAAGTATGAAAATTACATTCATGGTCAGTCTCCTGATATTGCTCGTGGCGTAAATCGCAAGTCGAAGCAGAAGCAGGGAGCAGGCGACCAGGGAATGATGTTCGGATATGCGACAAACGAGACGCGCAGTTATATGCCGGCAGCTATCGTTTATTCGCACGAGCTTCTTAAGATGTTTGCGCGCCTTCGCAAGCGCGGCGGCAAGTATTCTTGGCTGAGGCCCGATGCGAAGAGTCAGCTTTCTGTTGTTTATGAAGATGGCAAGCCTGTTAGGTTTGATACTGTTGTCATTTCTCATCAGACAACAGAAGAAGGTGCTGTGAATGAGAAGTATGAGCAGATTGAGCGTCTTGCTCGCGACTATCTCTCGAAGACGGGGCTTCTTGATGATAAGACGAAGTTCTACATCAATCCGACTGGCAAGTTTGTGGTCGGTGGCCCTTGCGGAGACTCTGGGCTTACTGGGCGCAAGATTATCGTCGACACTTACGGCGGAATTGCCTCGCATGGCGGTGGCGCGTTCTCCGGTAAGGATCCTTCGAAGGTAGATCGCTCTGCGGCATACTACGCTAGATACGCTGCGAAGAATATTGTTGCAGCAGGGATTGCAGCGCGCTGTCAGATTCAGGTAGCTTACGCGATTGGCGTCGATAAGCCTGTTAGCTTCTGCGTTAAGACATTTGGTACGGCGACGAATGGCATCACGAACGCTGATATTGAGAAGGTGCTTATGTCTGGCAAGGTCTTTGACTTCAGACCATTCGCGCTTATTTCTGATCTTAAGCTTTTGCGCCCTAATGGTTGGAGCTACGAAGAGACGGCAGCATACGGGCACTTCGGACGCGACAATTTCCCTTGGGAGCGTCTTGATAGAGTAGAAAAACTCAAAAAGATTTTCAAGATTGCTTAAGGTTCCGCGCAACTTGTACATGCACTTCCCTTTTTGCAGGGGGAAGTGCGCGTATTGCGCGCTTTTTTCGCGTGGTGGAGTTGCCAAAGAAGAGCGCGATCAATACGCGCTCAAGATGGCAAGTGCCCTTGAGCGGATAATTGAGAGCGGAGTAGGGCAAGTTTTTTCGACTGTTTATTTTGGTGGTGGAACTCCTACTCTTTGCGATTTAGGAAAAGTTTTTGAGCGTCTTTCGCCGTTGCTTCTGCCTGATGCGGAAGTTTCTGTGGAGTTGCATCCGCTTGATGTGAATGACGAGTTGCTTTCATTCCTTCGCGCGGGCGGCGTAAATAGAGTGTCGATGGGTGTGCAGTCTCTTGATGACGCAACATTAGCCGATATGCGCCGCGGCTATACTTTTGAGCAAGCGGCAGAAGCGTTTAAGAGAGTGAAGGCATTTTTCGATAATGCTGGAATTGATCTTATCGTTGGCTATCCGTCGCCGCAAGGAGCGAAGAAGTGGGATATAGAGAAGATCGCTTCTTGGGGTGCGAGGCATTGCTCAGTTTATTCGCTTCAGCTTGAGAAGGGGACAACTCTTGCCGAGCGAGTGGGTGGAGATAAGAAGCTAATCTTGCCGTCGGACGATGAGATGATGGACGCGCTGCGCCAGATAGATAAGTCGCTATCGGCGATGGGGTTTGAGCGTTATGAGATTTCGAATTGGGCGCAGAAGGGGTTTGAGTGCAGGCATAATTGCGCGGTTTGGCGCGGCGAAGATTATCTTGGTCTTGGAGAAGGCGCGTATGGAAGGCGTGGACTTATGCGAACTCGCAATGCGTGGGGGCTTGATGCTGAAGATAGTGGGGTTGTTGAGACGCTTTCGCCAGAGACAGATAGAACGGAGAGGCTTCTTTTCCGTTTGCGCACGAGAGAAGGAATCGATATTGCAGAGCGTCCAGAATGTAAGAGAGCATTAGATCGATTTGTTGAGGAAGGATTAGTTTCTCTTTCAGGCAGGAATTATCGTCTTACCTCAAGAGGTATGGAAGTGTGCGACAGTGTTCTTTTGGAGTTAATTTAATATGAAAACCGCGTTGGTGCATTATTGGCTTACGAATATGCGTGGAGGAGAAAAAGTTCTTTCTGCATTCGGCGAGATGTTTCCTGGTGCAGATATTTTCACGCATGCGTATATTCCGTCGAATGTGCCTGAGTTCGCGCAATTTAAGGTGCGCGAGTCATTTATTGCGAAATTGCCGTTAGGGCGTAAGCATCCGCAGGCATATTTGCCGTTAATGCCAACGGCATCGCGTTCGTTTAATTTTGATGGATACGATTTAATTCTTTCGAGCGAATCGGGGCCGATAAAAGGCATACGCAAGCCGAAGGATGCGCGTCATGTTTGTTATTGCCATACGCCTATGCGTTATGTGTGGGACATGTATGAGGATTATTATCGGTCGGCGGGATTTGGCGGCAAAATTGCTATGAGGCTTTTTACGCCGTATATGCGTAAAGAAGATTTGAAGAGTGCCGAGTCGGTAGATGCGTTTGTTGCAAATTCAGCATTTGTTGCAGAGCGTATTAAACGGATATATGGGCGCGAGTCAAAGGTTGTTCATCCGCCGGTGGATGTGGAGTTCTTTTCGCAGGCAGGGGGCGCGCCAGAAGGGATTCCTTTTGCGCCTAAAGAGTATTATCTTTATGTTGGCGAATTAAATGGATATAAGCGGCCTGATTTTGCGGTTGATGCGTGCCTTAAGATGAATCGCAATCTCGTGGTTGTTGGTGCCGGCAAGATGCGCGAGAGCTTGCAGCGGCGCGTTGGCGATCGTGATAATGTCATCTTTTGTGGACGTGCGAGCGGCGAGCGCTTACGAGCTATTTATTCTAATGCGCGCGCGCTTCTCTTTCCAGGAATAGAGGATTTTGGGATTGTTCCTGTGGAAGCGCAGGCGGCAGGTACGCCAGTTATTGCGCGCGGCGCAGGTGGCGCATTGGAAACGGTTGTTTCGGGCAAAACGGGCTGTTTTTTTGAAGAGGATTCTGTCTCTTCGCTTTGTTCTGCAATTGAGACTTTTGAAGCCTCATCTTGGGATGCTGATGTTTGCCGAAAAAACACTTTAGCATTTTCAGCATCACGCTTCAAAGAAAAAATGACCGCCTGTCTCTAACGGCGGCTTAAGCCCTCATCTTTCACCGCAACCATTTCTCTCGGCGAATTTTTTAAAATACCCCCTTGCGCGGCGAAGAGTGTTTGTGATATACTACACATTCGTTCGCCGCAAGCGGACTTGTTCTTTGAAAACCGATAGTTGGAAATTAAAGAGAATTACAACGTAACGAGATAGCGAG
>JAGBWQ010000129.1 GCA_017629735.1 Kiritimatiellia bacterium | reverse complement strand
GTTTTTGCACGGACGCCAAGCGAGCCAATGCTTGCACCTGCAACAGGAGAAAGGCCGTCGAGAACAAAACGATGTACATCGCCATGCGGAGCTGGGATTGTCGTCGAGCGAGCAAGAGCTTCGCGGCGTTCCTCCGCCGTCAACGCCTCATGGAAGCGCTCTGTGGCTCGATGACCTGCCTTAAGGAAGATTCTCCAACCGACAATCGCAGAAACAACTATAACTGCCGCGACACTCCAAACATGCCAACCGTCCGACGGCACAATCGTGACATTTATCATCGTCCACACGACAAAGAATATTGCACCCGCCGAAACGGACGCCATGGTCTTGGCAATCTGCCTAAACGCCGTACGCAAGCGCGAGGAGCTGTCTTCTCCAGAGAGCAAGTCTGCAACATCTTCTCCAACCGATCGCGACGCGATAAGCACAAGAGGAAGAAGACTTACAGTAAACAGATTAGTTAAATAAAACGAAATGGGCCTATCGTACAATTCCAAGAATTCTGAAATCTGCTCAAAATCGATTCTCGGCAAGAACGCGCAAGAAGCGGAAACAGCAATCATAAGAACAACATAGACTGCAAGTTTTACGACATCACTTTTGAGCTTGCCAAACGCGGCTGAACCTTGAGAGGCGAAGATTCTCTCTATCCACGAATGATATGCCGCAAGAAATTCAGCCGCCTTGCGCGGCATACAAGAAACTGCCGAGTCTCCAACGCGGTCGGAAATGCGAACAAGGAATGGGTTGAGAAGAGTCGTCAAAAGTGACGCGCCAACCGCGATAGGGAATACTGGAGTTTTATCGTCGCCTGCCAATCCAGCATAGAGAACAGCCACCATAAAGGCAAACTCTCCCGTTTGTGCAAGGGAAAGCGAGCATTGAAGAGATGTCTTCACATCTTGGCCTACTACAAGCGAGACAACACCGACATTAATTGCCTTGCCTACAAGAATTGCAACAGAAACCATAAGGATCTGCGGGGCATACTGCCAAAGAACTGCAGGATCAACAAGAAGACCAATCGAAACAAAAAAGACTGCCGCGAACATCAGCTTAAGCGGCTCGACAAGCGCGGCAATTTTTCCGTGAACATCGCTAGATGCTCCGATAATGCCGACAAGGAACGCGCCGAGAGCAAGAGAGAAATCGCACTTGTACGCAATAAACGAGACGAAGAAGCACATACCGAGCATCGTAAGGCAAAGCGCTTCATCATCGCGGCGGCGATCAATCGACTTTAAAAGACGCGGTACAAGAATAAAACCAAAGACGAGAACAGAAAGGAAAAACACAAAGAGCCACCAGATTGATGCGGCAAAAGCACCAGCAGACATTCCACCACCATGAGCAAAGCCTGTTGCCACAGCTATCATTCCAACGCAGAGAATATCTTCACAAACAGATGTGCCGAGCGCGTATTTCGTAAATGGCTTTGACGACCAGCCCATCTCCCCTACCACCTTCGCAAGAAGTGTAGTTGCAGAGTCGCACATAGCAAGGCCAAGGAAGAGAGATGACACATCAGACCAGCCAAATAAGCGCGTACCAATGGTGTGACCGAGCCATGTCATTATAAGAGTATCGGCAAGCGCAACAGGCAACGCAACTGCGCGTATTTTTTTCATGTCGCGGGCGGAAAACGAAAGCCCCATCGTGAACATGAGAAAAACGACACCAAGCTGACCAATTGTTCCGATTGAATCGGGATTTGCTAAAAAGCTTCCGCCAGGTGTATGCGAGCCGATTAATACGCCAACGAGAATATATCCGATTACCTTAGGCCACTTTAGCCGCGAGAAAATAACCGCAGTAGCACCTGCGATTGCCATAAGAACCGCCAAATCGCGAACAAATGCACTCTCAGCACTCATGCCATCCTCCGAGCCGCCGCCATTGAAAGCGTAACCGCAACAAGCGCAAGAAGCGCCCCGACAAAAAGGAACAATGGAAAATGTTCATCCCACCTATCGTATGCGTCCGCCTCTATCCGCGTTGTTTCGAGCTGATCAATCTCATCAAGAGCTTTTTTCAAAGAATCTCTATCGTCCACACGAAAATAAGTGCCACCTGTTTTTGCGGCAATTGACTTCAACTGCTTTTCATCGAATGTCATATCTGCATGCATTACAGATGTGCGCCCAAAAATATCGCGTCCAAAAATCGGAGTGTTTCTTGCGCGCGTGCCGACACCAATCGCATAAACCTTAACCCCCATCTTCGCAGCAGCATCTGCCGCCTCATCAGGCTCTACAGCGCCAGTATTGCTGACACCATCCGAAAGAAGAATGACAATCTTCGATTTTGGAGCCGCATCCTTAAGGCGAGCAAGTGCCGTTGCAAGACCATCGCCTACTGCCGTCATTGCCTCATCTGTCGATATCGCATTTCCTTGAGCATCGTATGATGTTGAAGGTATTTCAACTCCCTTCAAAACATTAAGAAGCGCCTGATGATCGGCCGTAAGCGGAGAGCGAGTTGCAGCATAGCCTCCAAACGTAACAAGACCGATAAGATCGTCTGGCCTACTTTTAACAAATTCCGCAAAGAGTTTTTTCACCACCGCAAGACGCGTTGTTTCGCGAGAGAAGCGCTCACCCTTTGGAGTAAGATCGAGAGCATCCATCGATCCTGATACATCGACAGTCATCGCAATTGCAATTGCATCAACAGATTTCTTTTCATGCGCAAGCGGAGAGCGAGGCCGCGCCGCCGCTAGAATAAGAAGGCTCAAGGCCGCTATAAGCACAAAGGGAGACGCTCCTGCGATTCGCGCTCTAAGCCCCACTGTTGAATCGGTCGGCAAACGCCCGAAACCTGAAAAGCGGATACCAGCCTTTCTGCCGCGCCTTAGAAGCTTCCATGACGCAAATGCTAGAGGCAGAAAAAGAGCAAACATCCATGGAGACGCAAATATCATGACGCCCTCCCTGCTGCCGAATCGCCCTTAAGATAGCCACGCGCTGACTCCGTTGCATCATTGGCCATTTCTATCGTCGCCTCAACTCCAGCGAACTTTACCATATCGGCCGATTCCAGGAATCGAGCAAGAGATTCTTTGCCCACAGACTCAGCATCGCGGAACTCGCGCAAAAACTCTTCCGTTGTAAGATGCGGTGCTTTAATTCCGTATTTGCGCTGAACATAACGGCGGACAACCATCGTAAGCTCAACATAAAAATCTTTGTAGCGCCCTCTACTTGGCAAGCCTTTGCCAAGAAGCCTCTCAAGCTCTACCCATGCACGCTCAATAGGACTCATTCGATGCTCTTTTACTTTGCGCGCAACGAGGCGAATAAGTCTAAGAAGAAGATACACTAGACCCGCAAAAGTGGCTAATATGGCAGAAACTATTCCTGCAAGCTTCCACGAAAGCGGAGGCATATCTTTCTTTGGAGAGCACTCCATATCTCCTGTCACAGGATCACGCGGAGATGGGGCAGAGAAATATATAGGCCCTGCAACCATGTTCCCTACCGCAAATGGACGAATCCTGTACACATTAGCACAAGGCTCTGGCACAAGCCTCCAATTCGAAACCTTAACAACTGACCCATCATCCAGACGGCGAGGCTCTTCATTAAAATCCTCCGCAAGAGAAAAACCTTCAACTCTCTCACGCAAATCCGGCAAGGGCGCGTTGTCAGAAGATGAACTCTTAACTTCAACCCTCAAGAAAATACTTCTTGCAGGATCGATCGTATTAGTTTCCGACTCGACCTTCACCGCGACACTTCCCTGCGTCGCCTCGAAAAGAACGGCTGCTATCGCAAGATATGTGTGTATCATCGCTTGTGGGCCCTTCTCCTGAAAAGCGCCCTAACCTCATCGATATACGGGCGCGCAGTATCAATAAAAAGCGTATCTATCCCCGATTTGAGGAACATCTTTGCAAGGCGACATTCTTCTTCCTCCGCCTTTGCCGCAAATGCCTTGCGCACCTTTGCGCTGGAAGTATCGACAAGCATAAGAGAACCCGTCTCTGGGTCTTCCATCTCGACAAGCCCAACATCTGGCAACGAGCGCTCGGCAGGGTCGGAGACTGGCACACAGACTAAATCGTGATGGTGCGCAGTGGCCCGAAGCAATTTCTCAAACGATGCATTATCATCCGCACCAGAAGCCCCTGAGGAGATGAAATCCGAGACAAGAAACACAACTGCGCGGCGCTTCTGCACTCCATTTAGGAATCGTAACGCCTCCGCAATATCAGTTCCTCCTTCTGCACCATCTTCAGCAGCAAGAACTTCACGAACAAGACGCATAACAGAATCGCGCCCTTTGCGCGGCGGAATGTATTTGACTATCTTGTCGGAGAAAAGCACAAGACCGATCTTATCTTGGTTTCTGATCGCAGTCATCGCAAGAAGCGCTGTTACTTCCGCGGCAAGCTCCATCTTCGATCTTGCAACAGACCCATAGCCCTGCGAACCTGAAACATCCACAAGAAAAAGAATTGTAAGTTCGCGCTCTTCACTGAATCGCTTGACGAACGGCATCCCAGTGCGAGCCGTAACATTCCAGTCGATCGTTCTTACATCATCTCCTGGCGTGTACGGCCTAACCTCGTCGAACTCGACGCCCTGCCCCTTGAATGTGGAATGATAATCTCCCGCAAGCTGATCGTCAATCAGCCTGTTGGTGAGGATGCGAATCCTCCCCACCTTCGCCATCAATTCTTTTATGTCGGTAGCCATGCCCTTATCAAGGAACGGGAACTTCCGCGAGAATGGAATCAATCACCTTATCGGAGGTGACACCCTCGGCCTCTGCTTCGTAAGTGAGAAGAACGCGATGTCTAAGAACATCGTGCACAACTTCCTTTACATCCTGCGGAGTCGCGTAAGCGCGCCCATGAAGAAGCGCGTTGCCGCGCGCGGCGAGATTGAGCGCGAGAGTCGCGCGAGGCGAAGCTCCATTTTGGATCATCGCGTTTTTCTCGCGTGTCTTGAAAACGATATCAAGAATATAATCACCAACCTTCTCATCGCAATAAACGCCTGAAAGCGCATTTCTAAGGTTCTCCACATCAGTAAGCTCACACACGCTCTTCGCTTCGGGTGCGCGATCGGCTCCTGCGAATCTTTGCATGATGCGTCTCTCATCGGCCTTCGAAGGCGTTTCAACGAGACACTTGAACATAAATCTGTCGACCTGCGCTTCAGGGAGAGGATAAGTTCCTTCCTGTTCAATCGGGTTCTGTGTAGCCAACACAAGGAACGGACGAGGAAGCGAATATGTCTCGTCTCCAATCGTCACTTGCTTTTCCTGCATGGCTTCAAGCAATGCCGACTGAACTTTTGCAGGCGCGCGGTTTATTTCGTCAGCGAGAAGAAGGTTCGTAAAAACAGGCCCCTTCTTGGGAGTAAACTCTCCCGTCTTAGGCGAATAAACGAGCGTTCCTACCACATCAGCAGGAAGAAGATCAGGGGTGAACGAAATGCGCTTTGAAGAAAGGCCAAGCACCTTCGCAAGAGTATTTACAGAAAGCGTCTTCGCAAGCCCGGGAACGCCTTCGAGCAAGATATGCCCACCTGTGACCATAGCAAGAATGAGCCTATCGACAAGCTTCTCCTGTCCCACAATCACTTTGGCGACCTCTTCGCGAATCTTCGCTACTAACTCGCCTTGCGCGACTATCTTTCCGGTTGCTTCTTTCAAGTCCATTTTATTCTCCTTACTTTTTTCGTGTGAAAATTACTTTGCAGCTTTTTCAGCGATATCATGCTGAAAAGCTCGCACCATATTTTTTAAATCTGGCCACCGCATCGATGAAAGACGCTTAATATCGACGGTAAGTTTAAGGCGCTCCCTTGCCGCTTCTGGATCACCAGATGCGGGCAACATTGCACGCACGCGCCTAAGATGCTCCTGCCAAAGCGTGCGCACAAAAGACTTCATCTCATCAACAGGCTCCATTGTTGTCGCTTGCGCCTTCTCCTGCTCAAGAAGCACAGCATCAAAGAGCGATCTTTCGGCAGGCGCAAGATTCCGGCACCAATCAGAAAATACATCTTCGCTAGCAAGCCTCGCCTCGCGCCATGTTTCCACAAACGACGATGTAAACTCGTGCGAAAAGATACCTGAAGGAATAAACTCTCCTAACATTCCGTCGATCACGCTAGACGCATCCGAAACCTCATTCGCAAGAAGATATGCACAAAACGCCATCTCTAGCGGTGAGGGAGGAATTACTTTTGCAACATCATTTCCTACTATCGGCTCAGCTGGAGCGACTTCATGAGGCACTTCTACTTCAAAAGGCACTTCCTCCTCTTCTTCTCGCACGACGCGCTCGCGCGAAGGAGCAGGCTTTCTAGCAGCAGCTTCGCGCACTTTCTCGAGTTCCTCCGAAAGAGCCGCCTCTGGTATATTCAGAATCTTTGCAGCCTCCACTATCATGGACGCACGCAGCACCGCATTAGCGGAAGAGGCAATGGTTTCAAGAAGAGACCGAACGATGCGGTTTACTGCATCAACAGCATCAGGGTTTGATTCTTTCGCCCGCTCTGCACGAACCTGGAAAGCCACAATCGATTCTGCACTTGAAAGCAATCGCGAAAATTCCTCAGGAGGATTTGAACGCAAAAACGAATCTGGGTCATTCCCGCCAGGAAGAGACACGACTCTAACAGGAACCTCAGATGCAAGAAGAAGACGCGCCGACTTGACAGCCGCTTTACACCCTGCCGCATCGTCATCATAAACAAGCACAGCAGAATCTGTAACACGCCTTAGCATTTTAACATGCTCTTCGGTAAATGCAGTTCCTTGCCCTGCAACTGCAGTACGAAATCCTGCGCAATGAAGACGAATGCAGTCGATCTGCCCTTCACAGACAATTACTTCGTGACGCGAAGATTTCGCAATTTCACCAGCCGCCTTATCAAACCCAAAAAGAACTGACGATTTTTTAAAAATGGTAGTTTCTGGAGAGTTTACATATTTGCCAGATCGCTTATCTTCAACGAGCTGCCGACCGGAAAAGCCAACCACCCTTCCTTGCTTATCGCGAATAGTAAAGACCAATCGTCCTGCGAAGCGGTGATACCCTTGATCTCCAGGCCCTTTGGGGCAGCGTATTACACCGGCCTCTTCAAGCTCACCATCGCTATAGCCGTATTTCTCTGCCCATTTGCGAACATTCACCGCACCAGCAGGCGCATAGCCAATTGTCCATTCCTCTTGCGTCGCATCGCTTAAATCGCGGCTTTTTAGATATTCACGCGCAAGAGCAGCCTCTTTCGTTTTAACGAGGCATCTGCGGTAGAACGCGGCAAGCTCGGACATAAGTGCATAAAGACGCTTGCGCTTGCCAACAGTAGGGTCTTCCACTTCTTTGATTTCAATGCCGCATTGAGTTGCCAGTTTCTTAACGGCCTCCACAAATGTAAGACCATCCATCTTCTGAACAAACTTTATCGCATCTCCTGACTCTCCGCAACCAAAACAATGATAATATCCACGCGCATCATTGATGTTAAATGAGGGAGTTTTTTCGTTATGAAACGGACAGCAAGCTTTCTTTGAGGCGCCAGCGGATTTAACTGCAATGCCGTACGAAGCGATAAGATCCGCTAGATCTACCCTTTGCTTTATCTCGTCGACAACTGATTCTGTAATTCCCTGTGCCATTAAATCCGTATTATACCATAAGAATTTGATAAAATACTCGCAATGGAAATAAAACTACTTTCGATGCTGTTTATGGGCGCCTCAACTGTGGTAGGGATGCTCATAGGTCTTCTTGTCGGAAACATCCCACATCGACTCAACGATGCCATGCTAGGCCTTGCCGCGGGAATTATGCTCGCAGCGTCCATTCTCGGCCTTATAGAGCCTGCTTTCTCTGAACCAGGAGGAATGTCACTTGCGCTTGCGCTCAGCGGCATCGCAGCGGGCGCAATTGCAGTAAGTTTCCTCGATAAATTCATTCCGCATCTTCACAGACTTGCAGGCGTAGACACAGAAGAGCATCGTAACAACGCTTCTATTGGGAAAATTCTCCTTTTTGTTTCTGCCATTGCACTTCACAAGATACCTGAAGGCCTTGCCACAGGCATTGGTTTTGGCTCTCCCAACATAAACGACGCATTGACGCTTGCCTCTGCAATATCCCTTCAAAACATTCCTGAGGCAATCGTTGTGGCAGCTCCCCTTCTTGCCGCAGGCGCGTCGGCAAAAAGAACTGTTTGCCTTTCATTCGTCATTGCAGCATCTAGCATCGCATCTGTCGCATGCGGAATGGCTATTGCCGAATGCTTCTCGTTTGCAATGCCATTTCTCTCCGCAATGGCAGGAGGCGCAATGCTCTATGTTATTTCAGACGAGATGATCCCCGAAACACACTCTCACGGTCACGAAAAGGCAGCCACTTTTGCCCTAATCGCAGGCCTTATCCTCGTTATCGTCATACAAAGAATACTCGCAGGCCTTCCGCAGTAATCTGCACTAAAGACAGATTGAATCCTTTTTTACCTCAGCTAGAAGGCTTATTACAAAATCCCGCTCCTTCGCCCTAGGGTGAGGGAGCGTTAATTCCTTCTCTTCAAGGCGCATGCCGCCAAAATCAATAAGATCAATATCAATAGTCCTGGGGCCGTTTCGAACAGTTCTTACGCGCCCAAGTGCATCTTCTATCGCATGCATCTTGCACGAGAAATCATGAACCTCAAGTGATGTTTCCATCACCACAACTTGATTGAGAAATTTTAAATCTGCAAATTCCTCAGGAACATCAACCCCTTCAGTCTCGATAACGGAGCTTGCCCTTACAAGGCGCGTATTAGGCATTTTCTCAAGCTCCGCCAGCGCACGAGACATATACTCCGACCTAGGCTCGATATTTGAGCCAAGCGAAAGCACAGCCTCAAGAGTATCTTTCATCCTCTCTTAAAACATTCGCTGAAGCCCTGCTGTAAACGAATAACGCATTTCCGTTTCACCGTTTACATCAAGCGTCGCAAAGGAATCAAACCTAAACGACCAAACATCATCTAGATGATAGAAAAACCCGGCTCCGCACTGCGGCCCTGCCAAGTCTGAACAAGAACCCATATCGCCGCGCGCTCCTGCGGTGAAAAATGGATCAAAGCGTGAAAATCCAAATAAATCGCCGTATACTCTCCAAGCTTGCCAATGCACAAGAGCGCGAAATGCTATTGATGCAGAATTTTCAAGCCACCCAGCCTCTGCCTCCAGCGAATAGTATGACTCTTCATCAAAAGAGCACCCGATTCGCACTAGAGGACCTGCCAACCTTCTCGCGTCAGACCCTCCCTGAGGAATATCTATCTGACCAAAGCCTCCAATATAACACACTACCGCCAAAAGCAAAGCATTCATGCACGCCCCCTTTTCTCAGCCTTCTTTTCACACCTTTTAGATGGGCAATAAATAGATATGGGACAACCCTCACACTTTGGACGCACTGGCCCGCAACGAGTCTGCCCAAATGAAACAAGATATGTATTCCAGTTCTTCCAATATTTGACGGGAAGAATTTTCCTTAACGCCATCTCCGTTTCAACAGGCTTTGATGTCTTTACAAGCCCCAATCTATTGCATATTCTATGAACATGCACATCAACACAAATAGCAGGAAGAGAAAACCCCACCGCCACCGTCAAATTCGCCGTCTTGCGTCCCACTCCAGGAAGTAGACATAGTTCTTCAACAGTGTTTGGTAGTTTCCCTCCAAACTGCTCTTGTAACACACGCGGCAACTCTTTTAAGTGCCGCGCTTTATCGCGATAAAAACCTACGGGATAAATGAGGCTCGCAATCTCTTCTTCGCTTAGGCGTTCAAGATCGCTTGGAGCAACCTTACCAGTTGAAGATGCCTCCATCAATCTCTTCACCGCGCCTGCCGTACACGCGTCTTTTGTCCGCGAAGAAAGAATCGTGCCCACCAAAACACAGAAAGGATCGTGCGTCTGCGCCTCAATAAGCTCAATGACAGGAGATGGATGCGCAAGAAACTCGCGCACCAATGCCTTGTTTACAGACGCGATATCCTTTATTGTCACCCTCTGACAACTCCGTCGCCAGTCACTTCGTACTTATAGGTGGTAAGTTCCTCAAGCCCCATCGGTCCACGCGCATGAAGCTTATCGGTGGAGATTCCGATTTCCGCTCCCATACCAAACTCAGAGCCGTCTGTGAAACGAGTGGAAACATTATGATAGACCGCCGCAGAATCTACGCTACGGAGAAATTCCGATGCGCGCGCGGCATCTGCAGTGACAATACAGTCGGAGTGGTGCGAACCATAGCGGTTAATGTGCGAAATAGCCTCGCCGACATTTTTAACAACACCGACATTCATTTCAAGAGCAAGGAACTCATGCTCCCAGTCCTGCCCCTCGTCGCCTGAACGCGCAGGACCGTGAAGGACAACTCCCTTATCTGCTGCCCACGCCTTGACCATCGGCATAAACATTGGCTCAATCGCCTCGTGCAAAAGCAGACACTCCGCTGCATTGCAAACACCGGGACGCTGCGTCTTTGCATTATCAAGAATAGAAAGCGCCATTGCGAAATCTGCCTTGTCATCAACATAAATATGGCAGACACCTTTATAATGCTTGAGAACTGGCACAAGCGCAGCCTCGCACATCGCACGCACAAGACGCTCTCCGCCGCGAGGAATTGCAAGATCAACTAATCCAGTGCATCTTACAATCTCGCTCACAGCCTCGTGATCGGTGATATCAATAAACTGAACAGCGTCTGGCACTGAAAGCGCGCCACGCACACATTCAGCAAGCGCAGAATTAGTTTTCAGCGCCTCTTTCCCGCCGCGAAGGACAACGGCGTTGCCAGCCTTAAGGCAAAGCGCTGCCGTATCGACAAAAACATTCGGACGGCTCTCAAACACTACTGCTATGACACCAATCGGAACACGCACTTTGCGAATCGTAATTCCGCTAGGCCTGTCCGTCTTTGCAAGCTCCACGCCCACAGGGTCGGGAAGAGTGACAACATGACGCACGCCTGCGACCATCGAATTGAAACGCTCCGGCGTAAGCGTCAATCGATCAACCATCGCCGCGGCCAAGCCAGACGCACGAGCCTTTTCAACATCTTCCGCGTTCGCCGCCAAAATTGCATCGCGCCCTTTTTCAAGGGCATCCGCCATATAAAGCAAAGCCGCGTTTTTCACATCTTCGCTCATCACGGCAAGCGCATCTGCAGCTGCGCGCGCAAGGGACGCCTTTTCACGAATGTAAGAGCTGATATCCATATACTCCCCCTTATTTGCGTTCTTTTTCAACACCGGTCATCCACTTTGCAGTATCGGTCTCTCCCGATTCCGTAGTGGCATTACGAACTAGATCGATAAGCTCCTTATCCACAAGGAAACGCTCTCCACGAACATTTACATCTGTCGTAAAATAAAGTCGCGTTACGCCATATTTGTCTTTCGTCTTAACGAAATTAAAATTCCCTCCATCCTTAACAGGACGAGAGAAGAACGCATCTTTAAGAACCTTGAATCCCTTCAAAGCCTTCACATCTTCCTCGTCAAGAAGTCCGTCCTTGTTTGGAGCAATTCCAATATTCATTGTGCCGCCGTTGCCGACGCTGGAAAGATACCTATTCATGAGATATGCTGCATGCTTTGTTTTGCCGCGCTCCTTAGCATGGTAGAACCAGCCTGGGCGCATCGGGAAATCGGCCTCCCATTGACCAAAATAACCGCCGCGGCTAGCATCGAGAATTGGATCGACATCTCCACATTCATTGTACGGCCAACGATACTCGGCTGACGGCTGTCCGCTAAAGATTGTCACCTTCGGCTGAAGAGCGCGCACAAACGCAAACACCTCATTGAATCTGTAATATCCCTTGGGAATCGAACGCTTCTCATTTGCTCCGCCATACCACCCATCGCCACCATTGGCGCCGTCGAACCACATCTCAAACACCTCGCCATACGACCCGTTGAGAAGCTCTTTTATCTGCTCGTGATAAATCTCCACATACTTGTCTGTTGCGTAATGCGCACTGTTGCGATCCCAAGGAGAAATATACACACCAAACTTAAGACCAGCGCGGCGACACGCCTGCTCCATCTCGCGAACATAATCGCCTTTGCCACCACGGAACGGCGAGCGCGTTATATTATGAGAAGTCGTCTTTGTGGGCCAAAGACAAAAACCGTCGTGATGCTTTGCAACAACAACAAGCCCTCTGATCCCTCCATCCTTACACGCGCCGATAATTTTGTCCGCGTCAAATTTACAAGGATTGAGCATCGAAGGATCTTCGTCTCCAAAGCCCCACTCACGATCGGTATAAGTATTAAGACCCCAGTGGACAATACCAATAATATCATCTTCTGCATCGAGCCTTGCTCTGTGACCAGGCGAGACGACCTTCATGCAAGGAGCGCGGCAGATAAGCTCGTCGATAATCTTGCCAACCTGTAACTTTGGCATCTTCTCCGAAAGGCGGATATGCGGTCCCCCTTCAATGGGCGACCATTCATTGACTCCATCTTTGCCAACCATGCGATAGCGCCCGTAATTCGCGTTAAAATATTCCTCCCAACCGCGAACAGCAACGAGAACTGCCACCTCGTCCCACGCGCTACGGCCGCCCATTCCATAGCAGCCAGAAAGATAACGCGAAGGATTCCCCTTAATTTGCGCACGCGAGGGGATATTACCGGCAAACACATCTTTAACAGGATTGCGAGGCCCCTTCTTTTCTGCAATCGCCCTACCTGCAAAGATATCAACGCCAAGATCCCAATCAACAAAAACAATAGGAGTTGGCCAGTTATCAAATGCAATACGGGAAGACTCGGCATCACAGCTGGAATTGTATTCTACGCCGCGGAAATACTTGCAAGCCATCGCAACCCAAAACTTCACCTTTCTCTTCACAAGCTCCTTGCCATCAAGAGGAGAATGGCTATCGCCCTTGCTCTCAAGGAGGCGGCGCAGATTCGTCATAAAACCGACAGAGCAAATCACCACGCTTCCATCAGGCTGCGATGCAAGAATAGAGCGATACACATCATTTGCATCCGGAGCATCGTCCGCATCGGCGTATGTATAGGAGTTTGGATAGTCCTTAAGTAGCTTGCGGTATTTATAATGACCACCGTCTCCGCCAGATTTTTCCTCAAGAGGAGACTTAGGATCGACCTTTTCCTTGGCGCCAGGATACGCGCCAAAAACACCCATTCCCTTTGGCGCGCCAACCGGCAAATCGCCGCGGCCATAATACGAGTTAATCACCTGCACCGCACCGACAGATGCATTGCCGCGCGTACTGCTGACAGTAGCAAGAATCTCAGCCTCGCCTGCATCAGCCAATGCATGAAGTGATGCAAGTGCACCAACATCATCGAAGTCGGTAAGCATGTCTGTATCGAAAATTATCTTAACCGGCTGAGCATATGCCATAACTGGGGCAAGAATTGCCGCCATAATTATCTTTTTCATCTTACGCCCTCCTTAAAAAATTAGGAAATCTCTATCAGCCGTTTCTCTTCGCCATCGGCAGGAATTGTTATGCGCACAACAAAGGCGTCTGAAGGAATCAAAGAGCCTGCTCTATCTGGCCACTCGACTGCAAGCACCGCGCCAGAAGCAAGATAATCCTCCCATCCGATAGACAATACATCGTCCTCGTCTCGCAGACGATAAAGATCCATGTGTACCAAGAAAGCCTCGCCTCCACGATGTTCCTGAACTAGACAAAATGTCGGAGAATTCACTCGCCCCTTAACGCCCATCGCGGCAGCAAGCCCTTGCACAAAAGTTGTCTTGCCCGCCCCAAGATCTCCTTCGAGGCGGATTATTGAGCCAGGCTTAAGACTGCTCGCCAAGCGTTTTGCAATTTCCCAAGTCTCCTCGACTGACTCTACCGGAAATGACCCTTTGAAAACATTTTCGCTCATGCAAGAAGCCCCTTCTTGTTAAGCTCATCGAAACAGGAACGAACATACCCTCCATCAAACGCCGACGAATGTGGAGTAAGAATGCAATTTGAAAGTTCCGCAAGCTCAGGAACGAAACCTGGAGTTTCAAGAATTGTCGCAGACGGCTCGCTTCTTCTAACATCAAGATACGCGCCTGCAATACGGCGAGATTTCAAAGCCTTATAGAGAGTTTTCTCGTCCACGGAATTGCCGCGCCCAACATTAACAAGAACGCACTTGCGAGGAAGGCGAGAAATGAGAGCTGATCCGAAGAATCCGTCCGTTCCAGTATCGGACGGAAGCGCCATTATAAACCAATCGGCATTTGCAATATCACCTTTAAGTTCCTCTTCGGAAATTGGCACTTTTCTCTTTACGCCGCGGAAGCACCCATGGCGCGTAATGCCAGTCACGGAAACACCAAGAGCCGAGAGCTTTTCGCCAATAGAGCGGCCAATGTTTCCAAACCCCGCTATGACTGCGCGAGTGCCAGAAACAAGAGAACACTTATCGCTCAACCATGTGCGTGGCCAATGAGAAACATTTTCTGGAGCATTGCGAAGCGCAAAAAAGCCACGCGCCCACGAAAGGACAAAAGCAACAACACTCTCTGCGATAATCGGCCCATGAAATGCACCGAAATGGATTTTAACACCTTTAGGTCCCTTCTCTGGCACAAACTCGCGCCCTGCCGCAGGAGTTGCAAGCACCTTCAAACGCGGAGCTAAAGAAAACCATTCCTTGCTGAAGTTCCACACGATCGCATGCGTAGCATTTGGCAATTCACGCAAAAAAGCTTTCTCGCTACGAACACGCAAAACACGAGAACCGGCGGGAACTTGCGATTCAAGAAACCGCATGTCACCCGCCGAAGCACGGAAACACCTTTCAGGCCATTCAAGCCAGACAAGGTATGCATTACTCGTCAAGGGTTCCCTTGTAAACAACGCGTTTAACTTTACCGATTGAAGTGCGCACCAAAGGCTCCTTTGAGACGGAGACCTTGCGGATACGCTTGTAGTCCGCCAGCTCCGCGCTCTTCTCCTGGGCACGCTTAGCCGCAATCTTCTCCATTTCCGCTTGATCAGGCAGCTTGCCGCCGTTCTGCTCGCGGAACCAATCCTCATTCGGGAAAATCACTGCGCCAACTTTCTCGCCAGGATCACCGCCTTGCGTATAGCCGACAACGACAATATCCTGAATAGCAGGATCCTTGCCAACAACATTTTCCACTTCCTCTGGATAAATGTTCTTGCCCTCGCGGTTTACGATAAGAGCTTTCTTTCTGCCACGAATCGTAATGAGGCCTTCTTCATCGATAGATGCAAGGTCGCCCGTGGCAAACCACTCGCCGTCGAAAGCTTCCTTGGTGGCCTTCTCATTGCGATAGTAGCCCTTCATGACGATTGGGCCTTTAACTTGAAGTTCGCCCACGCCATTCTCGTTGACATCTGCAAGACGCACCTCGACACCAGCGCAAGGCTTGCCTATCGTTCCAACGGCAGCGCAATCTGCACTCGTAATGGAAACGACGGGAGAACACTCGGTAAGGCCATATCCCTCGACGAAATTAACATGCAGGCGACGGAAACATTCTATAACATGACGCGGGCAAGGAGCGCCACCTGTCACCATAAAGCGCAGACGACCACCAAGCTTGAGAAGCACCATGTGCATCACAGGCCCCCTCAAGCCGATAGCAAGAAGGAAACGCGCAATCCATGATTTCTTAAGGCCATCTTGAATCTTGTCGTATAACTTTTCGCAAAGAAGCGGAACGGCAAAAAGCACAGAAGGCTTGAGCAACTTCATGTCGCGCCCGACCGTGCGAATGGACTCGACAAACTGCATCTCGCAACCCTCCATCATAGAACAGAGGAAGTTTGCCGTAAAGCTAAATGCATGGAAAAGAGGCAACACCGTCAACATCGAATCGTTCTCGGTGATGTTAGCGTTAAATGTCGCAAGAGCACCCTGAACATCTGTAACAAAGTTGTTGTGGGTGAGCATCGCCCCTTTGGGTTTGCCTGTCGTGCCTGAAGTATAAATGATGGAGGCAACATCACCCTCGACTGCAACATTAGCGTCGTACCAAGCGCCTCCACCAGAAAGGCGAAGCTTCTCGATCCCAACGACTTCAGCATTTGCAATGCGCTGACCTTCGTTTATCACTCCATCTACAATGACAATTCCGCGCAGCTTAGGAAGGCTTGGTGCGAGATTCATCATCATTCTCAAATGCGCCTTGTCGGTAGTGACAACCACTGCCTGCGCATCGAAGAGAATATACTGCATCTCCGCTTCATGAAGCTTGGGATCAATCGGGACTACGGCAACTCCTGCACCGGACTGCGCAAGATAGCACTCCACCCAAGCAGGAGAATTGCCTAATACAATCGCCGTATTCTCTTCGCGAGGACGAATACCGAAGCGTGTGCCGTAACCTTCTGCGATATCACGCACACGAGCGAGATGTTCGCGCCAATTACGGCGACGCCAGACCTTATCTTCGCACCAAACGAAAGCGTTGCGCTCGGGGCGCTGAGCCACGTTTCTTTCAAGAAGCCCGCGGATCGTCATGATCGGCTATATATTACTCGTGATTGAAAAGGTCGTTAATCGACTCATTCATGTGAGTGCGCTTAATGGCCTCTCCAATCAAAGGCGCTACCGACAAGCGGGTAAGCTTGAAAGGAAGCGACGAAGGATCAAAGCCTTCCCTCAAAGGAATAGAATCGGTCACGACGAGCTCGTCGAGCTGAACTTCCTGCATAAGGCGCTGCAAGCCCTTCTCTGTAAGCGGGAAGTGTGAGACGAATGCATGAACCGACTTCGCGCCGTTCTCGCGGCAAAGCTTGGCAGCCGCAGAAAGAGTGCCGCCAGTAGCCGTCATATCGTCGATCATAATGACATCGTGCCCACGCACATCGCCGACGACGGAGAACGCGTCAACCGTCTCGCCACCCGTACGCTGCTTGGCAACGATAGCAAGGCCACAGCCGAGCTTGCGGCTGTATCCATAGGCCGTTTTGGCGCCGCCCGTATCAGGAGCGACGACGATGGGGCTGGCCCAGTGCTGATCGCGAATGTACTTGAGAATGACAGGCTCGGCCTTGAGGTGATCGAGCGGAATGTCAAAAAATCCCTGAATCTGATTGGCGTGCAAATCCATCGCTATAACGCGGTCTGCACCTGCCGTCTGAAGAAGGTTGGCAATAAGACGCGCCGTAATCGGAACGCGGGGCTGATCCTTGCGATCCTGGCGGGCATAGCCGTAATAGGGCAACACTGCCGTGATACGAGCCGCACTTCCGCGCTTGAGAGCGTCCATTATGATGAACAGCTCCATGTATGCCTCATTGGGGCGAGGAGAACCAGACTGTATCACAAACACATCACGACCGCGCACGCCATCGTTAATCTGGCAGAACGACTCGCCGTCTGGGAACTGACGCACATCAATTTTATTTAAAGGACGACCAAGATACTCAGCCACCTTCTCGGCCAACGGCAAGTTTGCTGTGCCAGAAAAAACCATGAAATCATCTTTTACGTTCATACTTCTCCTCCAAAAATAAGGTGTATTATACCATATTTATTCGTATCTGAGGCAGTCTATTGGATTGAGCTTTGACGCTCTGTAAGCTGGATAAAACCCAAAAAACATACCGACAAACGCAGAAAAAAGGAATGAGCATATCGCACTTGAAACTTCAATAACGATTGGCCAATTTTGAATTTGGCCTATCGCCTTTGCCGCACCGATCCCAACACCTACCCCGATTATGCCTCCAACTGTCGAAAGAAGCACCGCTTCGAGGATAAACTGACAGAGAATATTCGCGGGTGTAGCGCCAATCGCCATTCTAAGGCCAATCTCCCTAATGCGCTCTGTTACGCTGACAAGCATAATATTCATGATGCCGATGCCTCCCACAAGAAGCGAAATTGCCGCCACCGCAGTCAGCAAAACGGTCATAAGATTCGTAACCGAGCCAATTGTGCTCATTATCTCCTTCGTATCACGGAGCATAAAGTCGTCGTCTTGGTATCCTGCAAGATTATGCCGCTGTCTTAAGAGCGCTGTGATTTCGCGCTTGGCATCCTCTACATCTTCCATCGAATGCAAGGACACATTCATCATATTTATCGACTGAAACTTCGATCTTTGAAGAATACGAGAAACTGTGGTATATGGGGCCATTACCGTATCGTCTTGATCTTGCCCCCAGCCATTAGCACCCTTGGAAGCGAGAACACCCACTACCTTAAACGGCATAGAGCCAATACGCATTGTCTGGCCAACAGCCTCTTCGTCGTCATCAAAGAGATGCCCTCTCACTGTCGTTCCAATGACACATACACGAGAGTTATTAATCTGCTCCGATTCTTCGAAGAACCTACCTTCTGCAATCTGCCAGTTGCGAATCTCCGGCATCTCGGAAGAAACACCGCTCACTCGCACATTCCAGTTACGATTGCGTCTGACAAGTTGTGAGCTGACATTAACAGCCGGGCTTACCGACATAACAATATGCCCAAGCTCACGCTCTATCGCCTCTGCATCTCCCGCCGTCATTGTCTGACCTGCCCCTGCTCCTGCGCGGACAGTTCCTCGCCTATTCCAGTCAGGCCAAACCATGATGAGATTATTTCCCATCGAGGAGATCTCTTTGACCATCATCGTGGAGGCTCCCTTGCCTATCGCAAGAACGGAAATTACAGCTGCGATACCAACGATGATTCCGATACAAGTCAAGAAAGATCGCGTCTTATTGCGCAAGATTGCCAGTATCGACACTTTGAAAACCATCCAAAGATTCATCGCCTTACATCCTTTACAAGTTTGCCGTCGCGCATGACGAGCTGGCGTTTGGCGTATGAGGCAATATCATCTTCATGAGTAACCATGACGATTGTAATACCCTCCTCAGAAAGCTCCGTAAAAAGGCGCATAATTTCGATCGAACTTTTTGTATCGAGGTTGCCTGTCGGCTCGTCGGCAAAAAGTACGGGCGGCTCATTCATCAATGCGCGCGCTATGGCAACGCGCTGCTGCTGGCCACCTGAAAGCTGGGCGGGTGTGTGCCCCGTACGGCCACCAAGACCTACGCGACGCAGAAGCTCAAGTGCACGGCGACGACGCGCAGAGAATGCCAAGCGACCCATGTAAAGATCTGGCAGCTCCACTTGCTCCACCGCTCGCGTGCGAGGCAACAAATTGAAATTCTGGAACACAAACCCAAGCTTGCGATTGCGAATGTGCGCAAGCTCCGTCCTAGAACGACGAGCGACCTCTATTCCATCAAGAAGATACGACCCCGAAGTAGGAGTATCGAGACAACCGAGAATATTAAGCATCGTCGACTTGCCAGAGCCAGACGCACCCATTATCGCGACGAACTCTCCCGCATCTATCGAAAGCGAAACTCCGTCAAGCGCATGGACAGGCTCGTCGCCAGTCTCGTATGTCTTGCGAAGATCGCGTATCTCAATCAAATGTGCCATCTTATTTTTTCGGCTCTGGAGCCGTGCCCTTTGTCGTTGGCCTATTGCGCTTCGGCATGAAAGGATTTACAGTATCACCATTCGATGACACGCCACTCTTAGATGTTTCATACCCTACGACTGCCTGACGGCCTTCCAATGCGTCAGCACCCTTAAGCTCCGTAAAAGTATTATCAGAAATGCCAGCCTCAACCATCTGATATTCGAGTTTCCCATTCTCTCCTACGAACCAAATTTTTCGCCCGCGCTTAACCTCTTCCTCTGGCATATCCTCTGCCTTCGGGCGGAACCTAAACGCTGCGGCACTAACAACCACCACATCGTCTGCACGAGCAGTTTCGATCGAAAGTGTTGCCGTCATGCCAGGGAAAAGCATTTCACCAGGATTGTCGGCCTCAATAATTATCGGATATGTCACGACATTATTAGTGGTGGTAGCAGCAAGCCTTATTTGCCTTACGCGGCCCGTGAACTTGCGCCTGTACGCATCTGCCGTAAAAGTAACACTCTGCCCAACCTTAATGTTTCCAACATCAGCTTCTGGGATAGTCGCCTCAATCCACACCGTTTTGAGATCCTCTGCAATAGTAAGAACAGGAACTGCATTCATCGAAGAAACGACCGTCTCGCCCTCATCGACCATTCTGGCTATCACTACACCATTTACAGGAGAGCGGATCGTGCAGTAACCAAGATCAGCGCGCGCCTTATTGACAGTCGCCTCACTCTGCTCAACACTCGCAATCGCGCTCTTAACCGATGCTTCTGCGCTCTCAAGATCAGCGCGGCACTTTAGAAGATCTGCCTCGGCAGCATCAAGATCTGCCTGCGACGCAAGCCTCTCGGCAATAAGCGCTTTTTTTCTCGCAAACGTTTTCTCTGCAAGAGCGAGTGCCGCCTTTGCTGAAGAAACCGAAGCTTTGCGAACGCCAACGTTCGCCTGATTCACATGAAGCTGCGCAAGAGCACTTTTGTATGTCGCCTCATAGACAAGAGGGTCTATCAAAGCCACAACCTGCCCATTAGTAACCGTTGAATTGTAATCTACAAAGAGTTTAATTACCTTGCCGTTAACCTGCGCACCGACAGGAATGCCGTCAGCAGTATTGCGCGGAGTCACCTTACCTGTGGCCTCGACCGTACGAACAACATCAGACTTTGCGATTGGGGCAAAGCGGTATTTCGGACCCTTGTCAGATGAAACCAATCCTATTGAATCAGAGCAACCTGCAAAAGCAAGGACGCACGACACAAGAGGTAGATATATACTGTATCTCATAATCAATCTTTTCCTTCCGTTGACAAATATCCTTCATTGTAAACAGGATAAACTCCTGTTAGCGGGAAAAACGCAGCTTCTGCGCGTTGAGAATTGTAAAACGCACTTACGCAAGATCCAAGCGCTTGAGAATAAGCAGAAACCGCTTCTGAAAAATCAACTCTGCTTGCTTCGCCAATCTCATAGCGACTGCGCAAGACCGCGAGATTTTCTCTCGCCTCTCGCAACGACTCGCGCGCTCTCATGCGAGATTCGCGAGCATTGTCGCGCGCGGCGCATGCAAGCTCAATATCAAGCGCAAGAGCTCTTTCCGCGGCAAGTGTCGAAGCTTCTGCCTTGCGCATTGATACGACAGAAGTCTCAACCGCCGTTGTCTTGCGGAAGCCCTGGAATATGCTCTGCACAAACGACACTCCCCACCCAAAAGCCCATGAAGGATTAAGCCATGAAATTGATGCAGAGGCAGAAATCTCCGGGAAGAGATCTGCGATGGCCGAATCGACAGAAGAAATTTCAGCTCGCAATTGAGCGCGCGAAATACGCATCGCCGGTGCCTCCGTGCGAGCAGCAAGGAAAAGCGACTCGGGGGAATTTTCCGTTTCAGCAAAGGCGCGCTTCACACGAAGAAGAGCCGATGGCGAACGAGGAATGATATTCTCGCGAGAATTGGCCGTGGCGTCAAGCCCAAGAGCGTGAATAAGCGCGGCAGAAGTTGTGACCGTTTCATTCGATGCCGCGCAAACACTCTCGCGAGCGCGAGATAGATCGAGCCTTGCCTTAAGAACATCAAGCTCCTTTGCCTCGCCAGCCTCCAAGCGACGATTTGCCCTATCAAGATGAAGAGCGCATTCTACTTCGTTTGTCAGCGCCGCATCAAGAAGCGCATCTGCTTCAAGAAGCGAAAAATACGCATTGGCTACATCAAGAAAAACATCATGACCTTCCTTCACAAGGCCAAGCTCAGCAGCCAAAATGCGATTGCGCGCGGCAGTTACTTCTGCGTCGTAGCGGCCGAAGTCCCAAATAAGGACATCGAGCGAAAGCGATGCGGTAAAATCTCCTCCATCGGTGTGCAACGCGTCTGAAAGATGCCTATCGGTATTCGACGAATCGTGAGAGCCGCGCAAAGAAAGCGATGGAGCAGACCATGGAGTATCGCTCGCAAGAGGCGCATCTGAACGTAAACGCTTAAGGTCGAGACGAGCATTCTCAACTTCAAGCGCAGCAGAAACCATTGATGGCCTATTGGTCAACGCAAAATCAACAAGATCCTTAAGAGTTCCTTCGGTAAATTTAACTTGTTCAGGCCCACGAGAAGCCAAAACTCCTTGTGCTGTCGGCAGAACACTATCCTGAGCATCAATAGCTTCATTTAACACCGAGCAACCTGAGACAATAGTCAAAAGAGCGAAAAATGTCGCTATGGAGAAAAGTTTAGTTTTCTTGACGGCAGAGAATCCAATCAAATCCTTCACGGCCGCGAGTGCACGACCGCGGTGTGAAATTGAATTCTTTTCTTCTGCAGGAAGCGCCGCAAATGAAACATCTCTTCCGTCTGGCACAAAGAGAGGATCGTACCCGAAGCCCTCGCTGCCGTCCGGAGAAAGTGAAATTCGCCCTGTGCATTTGCCCGACACAACATGTTCTTTTCCTGTTGGATCGACAAGAGCTACCGTGCAAACGAACTGTGCAGACCTATCTTTAACTCCTTCCATGTTCTTCATTAAAAGAGCATTGTTCTCCGGAGTGGTAGCGCTCTCTCCTGCATAACGCGCACTGCGAACACCAGGCTCTCCTCCAAGAGAGGCGACTTGGAGACCGGAGTCGTCGGCCATACACCACTCGCCTGGATGGTTCTTTGCGATTGCGCGCACTTTTATAAGCGCATTACCTTCAAATGTCAACGCATCTTCAACCACACCCTCAGGGTCGTCGGGAATAATTTCACACCCAGCGAGAATCTGCGAAATCTCTCGTATCTTGTGGGCATTGTGAGTAGCTACGAATATTTTCATTGTGTCACTACAAGTCCATTGGCAACCGGGCGAGGTTTACCGTCGCTCGGTCGGTTAAGATAATTTTTTCCTGAAAGCCAAAGTGCCGTCGAGCCTCCTCCATCAAACTGGCCAGCATCGGTACAACCTTCGCGCTTTAAAATCTCAGCAGCATGAGCAGAAGGCATTCCTAAAGACCAGCCCACCTGCCTTGCATCAGCAACAAGAAACACAACAAGATTTGTACCAAGCCCAACAAGCGAACGCGGATAATTTTTGTGATTGTCTTTTGGATAACAAACATGAACAGCACCATCTATAACCTTGCCGTTCTGCAAAGGCCTATTCCAAACGCGTATGGCATCAGTCACTTCAGCTCCGTCCATATACGCTTTGAATGATTCTCCCTCCCCTTCCGAAGAGAGCTTGCCAAATCCAAGAGATCCATCTTTTCTGCGCCCAATAATTTCGTATCCCTTTGCGCGCCAGCACCCTCTCTCCAGAAGTTTACCTTGCGAAAGCGTTATTCCAAATGGACGCTCAGGAGTTAAGGGTTTATCGTTTTTAGGCGTTCCCTTGTTGTAAAGGAAAAAGTCGCCATTCATTGCAGCAACTGCCTTCCGTCCAGTCTCCTTAGCTGTTTTCTTAGCCATTCCTTCCGGCGTAAGACGAAAAGCGCGATTTGTTTTGCAAAGGGCAAATTCAAGCCGCAAATCTTTATTCTTGGATAAATCGAATTTCACCATGCGCACTTCGCACGGTGTCTCAGGAACTTTAATCGAGACATAAGAAACGCCAGGAAGCACAGAACACTCCTGGCGTTGTATTGTAGAATAATCCAAAACTGGATTCGCAGGCGCTACCAAAACGGACAGCGCCTGCGAAATCAGAGAAACAACCGCAAGATGACACATGCAGGTCATTTCTCCTACCACATTACCTATTTGTGGCGTAGAGCGGACCGAAGTTCTTACAAGCGCGATAATCAGCGCCCGTAGGATCGTCGGACGAACCAAAGAGACCCCAGCAGTGAGGCTGGAACACCTTCTCTTCCTCAACATTGTGCATCGCAACAGGAATGCGCAACATCGAAGCGAGAGTGATGATATCGGCACCAATGTGGCCATAAGCAATCGAGCCATGGTTGGCTGCCCATGCATTCATCACGGAGTAGACATCCTTGAAGAAGCCCTTACCCGTAAGACGCGGCGTGAACCATGTGCAAGGCCATTCAGGATTCGTGCGCTCCATGAGAGTCTTCTGCTGCTTGGCATCGAGCTCAACAGACCAACCTTCTGCAATCTGAAGGACAGGTCCCTGACCCTTAACGAGCGCGAGACGAATCATCGTAAGCGGCATGCCCTTAGGCGTGAGGAACGAGCTGGAGAAGCCGCCGCCTCGGAAATATTCGACGCCGGCAGGGACCCACTTCGTCGCCTTGAGCGTGGCGTTGATATCCTTCTCGGTGACATCCCACCAATCCTTGAAGACGCTCTTGCCCTTCTCCTTCATCTCGCCCGCCGCGTCAAGGCAGCAGCTGCCGGAGTTGATGAGATGGAT
>JAGBWQ010000128.1 GCA_017629735.1 Kiritimatiellia bacterium | reverse complement strand
TTGTGTTTCCTTTCTTTTTTGTTTGTCCGCGTTTCGTGATTTCGCGCAAATTTTACCACAGGCGTTTTCAATGTGCAACGGGAATTTTAAAAATTTTTATTCGCCGCTATACTCCACCTCAGCCGAGCGAAGAAAAGGAACTGATCCTGATTTTTTCACTCTTACTCTCGCCTCTTTAACTCCATCAGTTGAAAGGCAGACCTCGTGCACAACTTTTGCTGCGCGCTCAATCATTTTGCACTTTGCGGCAATAAGCGCTTCGCGCACGCATTCTGTAAGAGACGCGTAATCTACAGTATCTTCAAGTGCATCAGTATGTGCTGCCGTATCAGAAATCACCAAGGCAACATCAACCTCAAGAGTCTGCGGATAGATTCTCTCATCAGGCAGATCTCCAATGATACATTCTACTTCAATACCATTAAGATAAAGTTTCATAAGCTTGAAGAACGGCGCCCATTACATCTTTAAGCGACGAGACTTTTTCGCGCAGCATTTTCTCACCAGGGCCATATGCGATAAAAGGAATTTGATTGCGCGTGTGTCCTCTCTCACCAATCTCTTCAATGTTGCCGTGGTCAGATGTTAAGACAACCGTAAGGCCTGCCGCCTCCGTGTAGCGCACAAGAGCCGAAAGGAATCTATCGTACACGCGAAGAACTGCGCACGCTCTGGCGTAATCCATCGAGTGGCCTGCGATATCAGACTGGAAAAACTCGAAAAGAGTAAAGTCGAATTTGCGAGCTATACGAAAGAGATGCTCAGCGGCGCGTTGCGGTGGAATAACAGGAATGTCAGGATAGCGCTCTTGTATCGTCTCGCGCGTCAAGTCTTGGAGAAGAGCTTCGTCGTTTACAAGATCGTCAATTGTTGAAACAGTCTCTGGCAAGGTAAGCGCCATGACTGTCGTAACAGATTTAAACCTGCGCATCTCAAGCTCATCAACTCCGTCAACAAGATACGCGTCTGCAAATTTGACGCTTAAGTTGCGGCGTTTAAGCTCAAGAAAAAGATTATTCTCTTCGATGATCTTTCTAAGACCTGGCCCCGGGAAACCTTCGCAATGCTTGCCCATCGCCGCGGCACAATTAACGCCAGTAAACATCGTAGCCTGCCCCGTAGCGGATTGCGGTGGGCCATCCACTCCGAGGCAAGCGTCGATTGGCTTGCTGTGACGCTCGAGTAATCTCCAGAGCATCGGGCAGACTTCTTGATTAACAGGATTGTCTGCCGCGCTCTCTCGAAGCCCGAGGCCGTCGACGAATAGAAAGATTATCTTCAATTCTTAAACGAATGGATCGGCGCCGGAATGCGACCGCAGCGCGAGACCATATTCTCGCAGGAGAATGTCGAAACTTTCATCACGGGAGCATATCCCAGAAGTCCGCCAAACTCTACTACATCGCCAACCTTCTTGCCGACCACAGGAATGACGCGCACGGCAGTCGTCTTCTGATTGACCATGCCGATTGCGGCTTCGTCAGCGATAATGCCAGAAATAGAAGAAGCAGGTGTGTCGCCAGAAATTGCGATCATGTCGAGACCTACCGAACAGACGCAAGTCATCGCTTCGAGTTTTTCGATCGTAAGCGCACCTGCGTTTACAGCATCAATCATTCCCTGATCTTCTGAAACAGGAATGAACGCACCGGAAAGTCCGCCGACATAGCTCGATGCCATAACGCCGCCCTTCTTAATCTGATCGTTAAGAAGTGCAAGTGCCGCGGTAGTGCCGGGAGCGCCTGGGTGCTCAAGACCAATCTCTTTGAGAATGTCGGCCACCGAATCTCCAACTGCAGGAGTCGGTGCAAGAGAGAGATCGATGATGCCAAATGGAACTCCAAGACGCGCCGCTGCCTCCTGCGCAACGAGCTGGCCAACGCGAGTAATCTTGAACGCTGTGCGCTTGATCGTTTCGCAAAGTTTTTCAAAGCCAACTCCGCGGCAGGAATTTGCAAGAACGCGATGAACAACACCAGGTCCGGAAACGCCGACATGAACAACGGCGTCTCCTTCGGTGACGCCGTGGAACGCGCCCGCCATAAACGGATTGTCGTCTGGCGCATTGCAAAGAGCTACGAGTTTCGCGCAACCGATTGAGTCGCGATCGCGCGTAAGCTCCGCAGTCTTTTTGATTGTCTCGCCAAGAAGCCTTACGGCATCCATGTCGATACCAGTTCTCGTCGAACCGACATTGACAGAAGAGCAAAGCCTTTCCGTGTTAGCAAGCGCTTCTGGAATGGAGCGAATCAAAAGCTCATCCGCGGCAGTCATCCCTTTCGACACAACTGCAGAATAACCGCCAATGAAATTTACTCCGAGTCGGTGCGCGATGCGATCGAGGGTTTTTGCAATACGAACAAAATCAGACGTGCGCTTGCAACACGCCGACCCGACAATCGCAGCTGGCGTTATTGAAATGCGCTTGTTCACGACAGGCACACCAAACTCGCGGCCGACATCATCGCCAGTCTTGACGAGATTGCCAGCAAGACGCATTATCTTCTTTTCAATCTTCGAGCAAGTCCCCGCAACTGTAGAATCTGCGCAATCGAGAAGCGAGATGCCCATAGTAACCGTTCTGACATCGAGGTTCTCCTCGAGTATCATACGGTTTGTTTCAATTACATCGTTGAGGCTTATCATCTCTAGTACCTCACACGCGGTGCATCTTCTCGAAAATCTCCGACTTCTGGCAACGGATCTCAAGCCCCTTTGCCTTACCAGCCTTATCGAGATCAGAGCAAAGTTTATCGAAAGTCTTCGTCGACGCAGATCCGTCCACAACCATCATCATATTAAAGAACCCTCCGACAACCGTCTGAGAGATGTCGAGAATGTTCACTTTGTTTCGCGCAAGATATGCACTGATGCCGGCGATAATTCCTACCGTATCAACTCCAACGACTGTGATGATTACTTTTTTCATTTTACTTAATCCTCTAAAATTACTCTTCTGAATCTTCGTTTTCTTCTTCAAGGTTCGCAACAAGCTTGTATCCATCTGCTTCCATCGCACAATCGTTTCCTGCGCAAATGTGCGCTGTAAGAGCATCCTCCTGAAGGCCATTTTTTGATGGCATCACCATTGTCTCGACATGGCCATCGACAAAAGCAACATGCCCGAAATAACGCTTACGGGAATCCTGATGGACAAATCCTATTGCTTCACTACGACCCTTCCACTGAGAATTTCCAAATTGCTTACCGCCTATTTTCATGTTCATCTGCAACGCGCCGTCGCAAGTATCAGGATCTCCAAGCGGATCATATCTGCTGCTCTCAGCGAGAGGAAGCTCTGCAAACATCACCATTCTGTCTGCACGATTATATGAGCCATATTTTATGACACCCTCTCCGCCTGGCGAGATAGACTGATAGTCAAAAGTAGTATCGGACATAAACCCGTTTTTCCTATAGCCACCGCCTGCATTCATTGCATACGAAAAAAGCGGCTTCTTGCCACGCTTAGAAATAAAATTCTTTTTAAAGGTCGGGCAACAATATGATTCTGAGTTTGCCCCAATTGCGCGCCAAAACTTTCCTTTCGTTCCATTAGTAAGCGCGTAAATATCATCATCTAGATTACCCGTTCCATAACAAGGCACTGGATCCCCCGACTTGTCGTAGCTTATCCACCCTGCAACTGGTGTAAAAACGCTATTGCCTTCTGCTGTGTATCCTTCGCGGAAACATCTTCCCGCCATAGGATAATATCCACATTCCATCGCAATCGCATTTGCCGCGTTAACGAGGTTTCTCATGTTGCTCTTGCATTTTGCCGCATTTGCAGATTCTGATGCACCGCCCACACTAGACAAAATAATTGCAAGCAGAATTCCAATGATTCCGACAACAATAATCATCTCAACGAGAGTAAAACCTTTTTTCATAATATTAATCTATTTGGTGGTAAAAGAGAATGCGCGTGCGATGAGGCCCGGACTGTTCAAACATCTGCCGCCACTGATTGGGGCGAGTAAGAGCAGTGCGCTGCTGACGCGCTTGACGATTCTTAACTGGAGGAAGCGGATCGCGCCAGACAAGCGCCACACCTCGCGCACCAAGCTGCGCCGCGGCCAAAGATCCAAATCCCATGCCGCCGACCGTAAGAGGCTCAGCTCTTATGAACACGAGAAAGAGCTGCTGACGGTTTTGGAAGCAATCTCTCCAAAATGCATGCAAAAACTTTCTGTCAACCTCGTGGAGGGGATCTTGCAATGTAGCGCCGAGGAAATCATACTGCTCATCACCTCTCTCAGAACTCCTCCAATTAAGGTTATCAAATACATTCTCCCAATTCATATTCTTGCCAGTCTTTGCATTTGATTCTATGGCGCTCCGACGGAATGCTTCTCTTATCCCTGTTGCCACTCCAGAGAAGCCCTCGATATAGCCATACGAATTCTGAAATTCTTTATCGCCCGTAAAGATGTAGTCTCTAGCATCTTCTGGCTTAGCTGCGCCAGGATTAGAATAAAGCGTATTAAAATCATTTGTGCTCGCCGCATAGAAATCGATTGGCGTTCCCTCTACAACGGCCGCCATTATGCGTGGGTCTTGCGAATAAGGATTTGCACGGAAATCATTGTTGCCAGATTTAATCTCGCAAGCTGTTCCATCATTAGGCCCTGTGCCTCCCTCACGCAAAGAATAAATATTATCGACTCCATCGCCCTTGTCATATGTGGCATAAGTGCGCCAGTAAAACTCGCTCTGCCCGAGATTATCTAACGCAGCTAAGACATT
>JAGBWQ010000127.1 GCA_017629735.1 Kiritimatiellia bacterium | reverse complement strand
TTCTTGGCTAAGGGCGCGGTTTTTGCGATCCTTTAGGTACTTTTCCGCCGGGCGATAACCGCCTATCGCCTGCTCCCAAGCCTCCAAGGGAACATTATCAAAATACTGCGATGAGTTGATATAAACGCGGCCATTATCCCACTTCACCACTTCAACAACATTATCTCCCGCGATGGGGAAGCGCCCACGCGCTTCAGATAGCGACGGTTCTGCGTCTTTCATTAGATGCACCGCGCGCAGCTCGCGCCCGGCGTCACGGAAACGCGCAAACTCCGCCGCGTCCTTCGGATACGGAATGCGCGGGAAATCGACTTTTAGAAACTCCTTAAATTTCGTGCGATACGAGGGCGAATGGAGAACGCCGTAGATGTAGTCGAAGATGTCTTCGGGGGATGGGGTTTCTTTGACAGGATTAACAGGATTTACAGGATTGAGAATTTCCGCGATTTTCGCCACAATATCTTTATCAAGATTCGCCCTCTTCTCCACCTTCCCCATATTCTCCTCATAGAGATAGAGAGGAAAGACATTCGCATTATCTTTCGATGAAAGAATCGTCTTGTCTGTTATCTTATCAGTTACAAACACTGGCAAATCATCATCACGACTACAAATCTTAATCAAACAAAGACCCACATTATTGCTGTTGGTTAGATGTCTCAATACCGCATACCGAGTTCTCCATAAAACATCTCCATTAAAATAAGTCCATTTCTTTTCAAATGGTCTGTAGGCAGCTTCCATTATTTTCATTTTATCGAAGCTACTGTGATTATATTTCAAGATAAAATCAGCATAATTTTTCCCAAGTGAATATTTTCTCTTAAGGTCTGCTGGCTTATATTCATTTTTTTTAAGATCAAGGAGCTTACTTTCTACTTCATCACGAGAATCTGAATAAGCAAATGAATCACCCATTGATACAATACCAGAAGATGTTATCTTCATTAGTTCAGCTATTCCAAAGCAATCATTCCAATCATCCTCTACCGCTTCTGCACTTTTGTCTCTTGGCGTAAAGAAAAGCATTGGCTCTGTCGGTTTAAGTTCTTGCCACTCAATACTATCCATCGTCGCTTCATCAAGCGCGGCAAGCTTCTCTTTCTTCTTACCCCATAAATCAGCATAATAAACGCGGCAATTATTTGCCTCACGCGAGTGCGCTTTAGTCCGCGAAGGATTTATATTACTTTCGTTGCTGGGAGTTTGGGAGTTTGGGAGATTGGGAGATTTTTCAGAATCTTCTCCTTGCCTCCGAGTCTCCGAATCTCCCAGTGATTCGCCCGCGCCACAGGCGTCGGGTTGGGTGAGCGCGAGATACACCTGCGACAAAGTCGTCAGGTCCCCCGACGAGCAACGCGAGGAGCTTTGCGAAGCAAAGTCGCAAGAGGGTGTGCGCGAACTGCGAAGCAGCCGCAAGGCCCCGAGCGAAAGCAACTTTCCTTTCTCCTCACAATTCCCCTTCTTCACGAAAAGCGTAATCGCCACGCCTTGCATAATATTGAAAACACACTCGTCTTTTCCGCCATCTGGCGCGACTTCTTTCTTCTTTGAATTACCATGAAGATTAAGCGTCCAAATTTCATCGAACGTCTGCATTAAATGCCAACGCATTCCTCTGAAAGTCGGATTATCGAGAAATCCGTGCGGCGTAATGTAAGCAACTATTCCCTCGCCAGTCTTCTCAACATAATGTTCTGCGAGACGAATAAACTTAACGTAATCATCATTGAGCCAATGCTTACGCTCTTGAAGCTTTATCTTACCACCAGGCTCTACCTTATAATCATCTACGAGTTTTGAAATCCACTCTCCATTATTCTGAGAAATTCCTGAATACGGCGGATTGCCAATAACAACCATAACCGGCGTATCGCGCTTCACCTCATCCGCGCCCTGTTGCTCAGGCGCAAGCGCCGAGGCGAAAAGTCCGCCCGGCAATTCCTTATGCCAGTCGGAAAGCGAGTCGGTAAGAAACACATTGAATCTTTGCTTGAACTGTGGGAATGTTGCCAGTGTGGAAGTATTGCCATTACCAGTGTTGCCAGTTTTCAATTGGAATTGAGAATTGGAATTGGCAACAGTATCACATTGGCAACATTTCCCCAATGTCTCCCGAAGCGCGAAATCAATCTTGATGTGCGCCATCGTATATGACGCCATCAAAAGCTCGAATCCGTTAAGGCGCGGCAAAAGATCGCTCTCTACATAGCCGGGCCACATCCCTTCATTGCCTTTGAACTTGGCCGCAATCTGGCGAATGGCCTCTGCGATAAATGTTCCTGTTCCTGTGGCTGGGTCAAGGAGCTGTACGCGATGAACGCTCTTTTTGACCTTTTTCGTCATCTTTTTGCCGTATGGCGCAACTTCCTCGCACTGAATTTCAGTCTTGGAGCGATCGGCAAGACCATCGGCAAGGTTAAAGCGCGTGCGAAGCGCCCAGTCCGCCGCGCCGACGATGAACTTGACGACCTGAATCGGCGTATACCAAACTCCGCGATCCTTGCGAAGTCCGGCATCATATGCGGCAAGAAAGTCCTCATAAAAGTGAATCATCGGGTCTGCGCCCGTGCGCCCGTAGCCGCGCATTATCTTTTCGACATCCGCAGCGCGAAAGAGGTCGGCGAGGTCATCAACCATCCATTCCAACTCTTCTTCAAGATTATTGGCGACATACGAGAAGAATTGCTTCAGAAACGGATTCGTCTTAGGGATAAGCCCCATCGCCTCGTAGCGGGTAAACGTTTCGGGCGTTGGATCGTTGAGACGAGCGGCAAACATGCCGTATGTAAGAGTTTGGGCGAATATATCCGAGAACTCATCAGCGCCGACATTCGGCATCAATACATCGCGCATGCCGAGCAGGAGTTCAAGAATCGGCGTAACGGGCGGCTTTGCGCCAACTGGCGCGGCATCATAAGCCTTGGTCAAGGGAGAGAGAAACTTAGCGGCGTTACGCTGCAGGAGACGCGCTTTGCCGGCCATAAGTTCAGCAAGGCGCTTGGAGCTGTCGATCTTCTGGGGAGTGCCCGATGCCGCCTCTTTAACGAGTTCAACTAATTTATCGTATGCACTCGAAATTCCCGATACCTTACTGACTCCGTCATAATCGGCGATTTTTATAGAGC
>JAGBWQ010000126.1 GCA_017629735.1 Kiritimatiellia bacterium | reverse complement strand
CGATCACCATCTGGAACGCGCCATCGCGCAATTCCTTGCCGCGTGTCATTGCAGGGCAACCCATCTTAAAGCACGCGCCGCAAGCCTTGCACTTGGACTCGTCGACCATGCAAAGACCTTCCTTCGTAAGCTTCGCGGCAATTCTGCAAGGAGCATAAGCAATGATAAGAGCAGGCTCGTCTCCGTCCATCGCATCTTTAAGAACCTTTTCAAGCTCTGCGAGATCGTCGGCAGAAACCTTCGCCACTTTCTTGAAGCCCATCGACTTTGCAACTTCGTCAATCTCCGTAACAGGAGCAACATCGCCTGCAAGAGTGCGACCTGTGCCAGGATTGTCCTGATGGCCAGTCATCGCTGTAATGCGGTTATCAAGCACAACGGTCGTGACAGGCGTTCCATTGTAGAGCGCCGAAAGCGCACCAGTCATACCAGAATGGAAGAATGTGGAGTCTCCCAAAACTGCGCAGATGCGACCCTTGAACCCAGCCTTCTTCATGCCGGCAGCATTTCCGATGGAAGCTCCCATGCAGATGGTTGTATCCATCGCGTTGAGCGGAGGAAACGCACCAAGAGTATAACAGCCGATATCGCCTGTGACTGTGGCGCGAAGCTTGGAGAGCACATAGAAAACGCCGCGGTGCCCGCAACCCGCGCAAAGAACAGGCGGCCTTGTGGGAAGGCCAGCAACTTCGCGCACAGCCTTAGCGCGCGGCACATCTTTGAGAAGCTCGTGCCTCAGATTCTGAAGCCTATCGGCATTTAGCTCCATCATGTTAAGCTCGGTGCGATGATCGAGCGCAGAAATGCCCATGGCTCTAATCTGATCTTCGAGGAACGGATCGAGCTCCTCAACAACGACAAGCCTTTTGACGCGACGAGCAAAACGCGCGATGGCTCTGCGCGGCAATGGAGATGTCCAGCCAAGCTTAAGCACGGGGCAGTCGGGGAAGATCTCGCGCACATACTGGTAAGCCACAGCGCTCGTGATGATGCCAAGATCCTGACAACCACCAGAGGGCCAGATGACCTTGTTCATCGCCGACTTGGATGCTGCCTCTTCCATCGCAACAGAACGCTTCTCTGCCGCGAAACGATGGAGGCGCGCGAACATCGGAACAGGAAGGCGCTTTGCGATATCCTTCTTGTACGGAATAAGACGCTTGGGAGCAGGCTTAAAGTTGCCAAGCTCAACCATTGTCGAAGTATGGCTCGTGCGCGTCGTAAGACGGATAATGACAGGCACGGAGAACTTCTCGGAAAGCTCAAAAGCTTCGATCGTCATATCGTACGCTTCCTGCGAATCGGAAGGCTCAAGAAGAAGAGCGCGCGCAAACTTTGCGAGATTGCGATTGTCCTGCTCGTTCTGCGAGGAGTGCATGCCAGGATCGTCTGCAGAGATAATCACCATACCGCCAGTTGCCCCGACGAATGTAAATGTCATAAGAGGATCCATCGCAACATTAAGACCGACATGCTTCATGGCGGTAAGGGCGCGCGCGCCTGCCATCGAAGCGCCGATAGCCGTCTCCATCGCAACCTTCTCGTTCACCGCCCATTCGCACTTGACGGTATCCTTGAACTTTGCGATGTTCTCGAGAATCTCTGTTGACGGCGTTCCAGGATATGCGCTTGCTACGACACAACCAGCCTGTGCCGCCGCGTGGGCGACTGCTTCATTTGCACTCAGGAATTTTTTCATTTCTCGCTTTTCTCCTGCGGGGATTGATCAATGTATGTTGCCGCGGCTCGGATGCGATTTCTTCTTCGGCTTTTCGAGCTTGAGGAACGTTGCAAATTTTTCGATAGCCTCTGCGGGAACTTCCTCGCCCGTGGTGTCGGGCATCTCGGAAAGATCGGGCGCATCAGCATGTGTATGGTGGAATTTAGTCCGCGGCGCCACTGTCGCGCGCAAGACTTCTCTCAAATTATCAAGACCATCGCGCGACGCGCACGAAATCTTAACGGGATCTACTCCCGTCTCTTCGATGAAGCGGCGCAGATTCTCCTCGGACTGAGGCTCGTCCATCTTGTTGGCGACAACAATAGCAGGACGCTCTGCAAGCTCGCTAGAGTATTCCGTAATTTCCTTAAGAAGAATTTCATAATCCTTCCAAGGCTCGCGATTGTCCGTGCCAGCCATATCGATAACATAGATAAGAATACGGCTACGCTCAAGATGCTTCAAAAACGCAAGACCAAGGCCAACACCTTTTGCCGCACCTTCAATAATTCCAGGCACATCTGCCATACGAACCTTTGCATAGTCTTCGTATATGACAGTGCCAACGATCGGACGAAGCGTCGTAAACGGATAAGATGCAATCTTAGGCGTTGCGGAAGAAAGCGCTGCGAGGATCGACGACTTTCCTGCATTCGGAAAGCCAAGGAGCCCAGCGTCTGCAATCGTCTTAAGCTCAAGACGAAGCCTACGCTCCTCAGCAGGGCCACCGGGAGTATGCTCCACAGGCGCCTGGTTTACAGAGCTCTTAAAATGGACATTGCCAAACCCGCCAGCGCCACCTTTTGCGACGATAACAGATGCGCCATGCTCAGTGATGTCGGCGATAAGAAGCCCTGTTTCTGCATCGTACACTTCTGTTCCGCACGGAACTTGAACGATAAGATCCTTGCCTCTCTTACCGAACATCTTGCGCCCCTGCCCAGGAGCACCGTCCTGCGCAATGCACTTGGGATCGTAATAAAGCGAGAGAAGCGAGTTTACATGATCGGAAGCCTTGAAGACTACATCACCGCCGCGTCCGCCGTCGCCGCCGTCGGGGCCCCCGAATTCAACAAGAGCCTCGCGGCGCATAGACATCGCCCCATCGCCGCCCTTTCCAGAGCGGACTAGAACTTCAACTTGATCAATAAAAGACTTCGCTTTCATTTCAACTATCTAATGATGCGAGATTTGTCAGATATGCCGCGGCGTTTCAATACCGAGGCAAGAGAGTCCCTTGCTGAGAATCTGACCGAACAGAGCGCAAAGATTGAGTCTTGCGCGCTTGACGGCATCTTCACTCTTGAGGACGGGAGTGTTCTGATAGAACGACGAATACAACTGCGCCGTCTGGAAGAGATACTCCGCCAACACAGAAGGCTTGTATGCTTCTGCAGCGCGAACAACAGCGCCAGGGAATTCCAAAAGCTGAAGAGCAAGACGCCTTTCTGCAGGCTCCTCAACAGAGAATGCACCCTCGACGCCGCTAACGCCAGCCTTGTCCATCAAGGAGCTCACTCGCGCATAAGCGTACTGAAGATAAGGACCGGAGTTGCCATCGAGCGCAAGAGCCTTATCCCAGCTAAAGTCGATATCAGTGACGGGATCGTGGCTCAAGTCGGAATATTTCACAGCTCCGTAGCCGATCTGCTCCGCAAGGCGCACATCTTCCTCCGTAGGCTCTGCCGACGTGCCATCAGCATTTCTGGAGGCGACGATAGCAAGCGACCTGCGCACAGCTTCGGAGAGAAGCTCGTCGAGACGAATGAGATTTCCCTCACGCGTAGAGATGGCCTTGCCTTGGAAGCTCATAAGACCAAACGGCACATGAACAAGCTTCGTCTTGCAGCCTGTCTTTGCGGCGATCGAGAACCACTGCTTGAAGTGAAGCTGCTGACGCGCGTCTGTCACATAAATGATGCGCTCAGGATCGTACTCTTTAACGCGAGACTCAACGCAAGCCAGATCGCTTGTGGTGTAGTTGTATCCGCCATCGGACTTGCGCACGATAGCAACACCCAACTTCTCGTCTTCAAGATTAACAACGAGCGCGCCTTCAGACTCAACTGCAAGAGAGGCCTCCTGCAAGCGCTGAACAACACCAGGCATCATGTCGTTGTAATACGACTCGCCGCGGTAAGTGTCGAACTTCACGCCAAGCTTAGCGTACATACGCTCGAACTCGCCGATAGAAATATCGATGAAGCGCTTCCAAAGAGCGAGATTCTCTTCGTCGCCCTGCTGAAGCTTAACAAGCTCTGCCTTGCACGCCTCGCGCCAAAGGCCGTCTTCTTCCTTGGCCTTGGCCGCAGAAAGAACATAGCACTTCTCAAGCGTTGCCACCGTAAGATTCTGCCTCTCATCTTCAGTCAGCAATTCGCGGTAGCCCTTAAGAAGAATGCCAAACTGCGTACCCCAGTCGCCAAGATGGTTGTCGGCGATAACTTCGTAGCCCAAAGCTCTAAAGATCCTGTCGATCGCGCCACCAATGACTGTCGAGCGGATATGCCCAATATGCATCTGCTTTGCGGCATTTGGAGACGAGTAGTCGATGACAACTCTCTTACCTGCGCCCTTCTGTGGAACGAGAAGATTCTTGTCTGCCGCCACAGCCGCAAGAGATGCGGCAATCCATTCGCCAGAGACAGTGATGTTAAGAAAGCCAGGACCTGCAACTTCAATCTTGGAAATGGCTTCGTCGCCCGAGAGCTTTTCCATAACCATGGAAGCCACCTCGCGCGGATTTTTCTTCATAGCCTTTGCAAGCTTCAGAGCATCGTTGCACTGATAATCGCCGAACTTGGGATCGGTCGCCGGCAATACACGCACGAAAGAAAAATCGTTTCCTGGAAACGCCGCTTCAAACGCGGCACGAACTTTTGAAGAAAGGTCCATCTATTGCCTCACCTGTACTTTTCAATAATCTTCGCAACGGGAGTGACACCCGTAAACTCACCTGTCTTTGCGCCGTCCTTAAAGCAGAAAAGCGCAGGGATCGACATGACGCCAAACTTCGCGGCAAGCTCTGGCGCTTCGTCGACATTAACTTTGACAACTTTAATCTCTGGCATTGCCGCCGCAAGATCGGAATCGATAAGCTGCCCCATCATTTGACACGGCCCACACCAAGGCGCCCAAAAATCTACGAGAACGCACCCGGCGGAAATGGCCGCATCAAACTCTTCTGATGTCTTTACTTCTTGGTGCATGTCTGTCCCTCCTTTGAGTCTTTAACGAGCCACCCTTGGGCGGCAATCTCGTCGCGCAACTTATCGGAAAGCGCCCAATCCTTCGCCTGTCTTGCAGCAGCACGCTGCTCGAGAAGCGCCGCGATGGAAGAAGGAATTTCTTCCTTTTCCTTGCGGCCGAAGAATATGACGCCAAGAACTTCGTCCATTCTCTTAAACGCATCAAGAACGGCGGGCGACTTGCTTTCCGAAGCGTTCGTCTCGCGAACGAGATCGAAGAGCGCGGCAAAAGCCTTGGGAATGTTAAGATCGTCTGAAACTGCCGCCGTGAAATCTTCAAGAGCCTTGGCGACGAACGCAGGTGCCGCCTCCGAAGGATCGAGACGAGAAGTGAGCGCATCGACTGCGCGATCAATTCGATCGAGGCTCTTGCGTGCGTCATCGAGAGCGCTGAACGCGAAATTAAGACCTGTACGATAATGGGCGTTTACGAGAACATAGCGAATTTCGCGCCCTGTGTAGCCCTTCTCGATCAAATCGCGCAGCGTGAAGAAATTGCCAGCACTCTTCGACATCTTCTCGCCGTTCACCTTGAGGTGAGCGCAGTGCATCCATGTCTTGACGAACTCCGCCCCCGTAGCCGCCTCGGCCTGAGCGATTTCGTTTTCGTGATGCGGGAAAAGATTGTCGATGCCACCTGTATGCAAATCAAAGGATTCGCCAAGATATTTCATGGCCATTGCAGAGCATTCGATATGCCAGCCAGGACGGCCGCGACCCCACGGGGAATCCCAACCGACTGGCCCATCGCTCTCTTCCCAAGCTTTCCAGAGCGCGAAGTCTCCAACATTCTCCTTGTCGTATTCATCTGATGCACAACGCGCGCCCGTGCGCTGATTATCAAAATCGATATGAGCAAGCGCGCCGTAACCAGGGAATTTGCGAACATTGAAATAGACTGAACCGTCGTCGGACTTGTAGGCAACACCCTTTTCCATGAGCTTCTCAACGAGAGCAATCATCTCAGGAATGTGATCTGTCGCAGCGGGATACACTTCGGCGGGCTCAATATTAAGCGCCTTCAAATCTGCGAAAAAGGCATCTTTATATGTGCGCGTATAGTCTGTAAGAGCCACAGAGTTGGCATTCGCATTGCGAATCGTCTTATCGTCCACATCGGTAAGGTTCATCACCTGCTTAACACCCATTCCGCAGAAGCGTATTGCGCGGCGGAGCACATCCTCAAATGTGTAAGCGCGGAAATTGCCAATATGGGCAAAATTATAGACCGTCGGGCCGCATGTATACATGCGAATGACATTACCCTCG
>JAGBWQ010000125.1 GCA_017629735.1 Kiritimatiellia bacterium | reverse complement strand
TCCATGCATCGATGTTAGTGCCACCCCAAGAGCTGTCAAGAAGGCCTATGGGGATATCGAGAGCGTTAGCAAGCTCGAGCGCGAAATAATATCCAAGCGCAGAAGGAAGTGTCTTACCTGCACGAAACGCATCGTACATTTCGGGAGTTGCAGCCATCCACTTTGCTTTAAGATCCATCTTTGGAGTATGAGATGCACAACGCGCATTCTTTACGAAACGGACAAAAGGCTTGCGAGTGGCAAGAGCCATCATCACACCCCACCTATCGCGATAGCGTGGGTGACCGCCCCAAATTGGGCACTCAGTGTTAGACTGACCTGCGCAGAACCAGACTTCACCAACGAGGACATCTTTTACCTCAACGGCATCTGTGACATTATCGAAAAGAAAACCTTCTTCCGCCTCTGTCACGCGCATCACGCGGCTCTCCTTCGAAGCGTCCATTGCAGGAAGGTAAACTTTCCAACAGCCTTTTTCGCCAGCTGTGGTAGAGACGCTATTTCCCGCAAACGCAACAGTAACCTTGCTTCCAGGCTTTGCCTTGCCCCAAACAGGAACAGGGCGCTCACGCTGCAATATGGCACCATCTGTAAAAGGTGCAGCCATATCAATGCTGGCATGTGCGAAAAACGATGTCGACACAGCAGCCAATGCAAGTAGTTTTTTCATTTTACATGCCTTTCTTTTAATTGTAAATTACTTCGCTTACTTTACGAGATATGCCTTCGCATTAAACGGCATACCATCGTACGGACAGTTGCGCGAAAGCGATGCGAATGTAGAAATGTCGATCTTTTGATTTTCACCAATCTCAATTGCTGTGCGTGCAACAACACGCGACGCGAGAGATGGAGGAAGAAGCGAAAGCGGCATATCGTGCCACGCCTTCACCCAATCGTCAATTGACATTCCCTCTTCTTCGACCATCACTGTATATGTAACAGCGACAGCCGTTTCAAGCCCGAGGATTCCATTCGCAGATTTAGCAAAGCCAAGCGACTTTGTATGCGCAGGATGAGGAGCGTGATCTGTTGCAAACATGAGAACACCCTCTTTAACTGCTTTGCGCAATTCTGCACGATCTTCCTTGCAACCAAGTGGCGGAGCCATTTTGAAATTGGCATCATCAACTTCAATATCGTCGCAAGCAAAAAGCAAATGATGCGGAGTTGCCTCAGCCGTAACAGGCAAGCCCTCCTTCTGCGCATCGCGCACGAGGGAGACTGCTTGCGCAGTTGAAATATGCTGAATATGAAGGCGGCAACCTGTTTCGCGGCAAAGCGATATGTCGCGGCGAACGGCGGCAATCTCAGCTTCTGCGGGGATTATTTCAAGCCCTAGGCGGCGAGCTAATGGACAGTCTCTGATAACGCCTGCTCCAACAATGCGCGGATCGAGAGCGTGATCAGAAACGACCATGCACAATTCGGCGGAACGCCTCATTGCCTCTTCCATAACAGCATCGCTGCAGACATAGGAGCCGTCGTCAGTGAAAAATGCCGCGCCAGCTTCCGCCAATCTTTCAAGATCAGCCACCTTCTCTCCTGCGCGAAACTGCGTGATGCAAGCAGATGCTAAAAGAAGTGGTGCGCCACCGAAACTTTCGCCTAAGCTCGCTTGATGGCGGATAGTCTCTTCCGAGTCGCAAGCTGGATTTGTATTGGGCATCGTCACAACAGCTGCAAAGCCGCCGCGAGATGCCGCTGTAAGGCCAGACGTTACAGTTTCAGCCTCAGTAAACCCAGGATCGCGGAAATGCACATGCACATCTACGAATCCAGGAAATTCAAATCTCTTCATATCAAGCTACGGGCGTGACGCCCTTCTTTATGAAAACATTTCCATACTTGGCAGTTTCGCCAGTCTGAACAACTGCGAATGCCCTCTTGGCGCGTGCATAAAGCTCATCGCGCGATATGAATTCGATTTCGCCAGTATATCCAAGAGCTTTGCGGAAACGCGCCTCAACTGTTGGATCGAGCTGATCGCCTTCAACAGGAGCTGTCATAATGACAGGCGTTGCGTAGGAATCGAGCTCAAAAAGAGGCACAATAGCCTTAAGAAGACGATCTACTGGAATTCCATCGGCACGAATAAGCTCTCTTGCATTCGTCCTTCCAGGAAAATGAGCATCTGCGAAGAGGATTTCATCGCCATGCCCCATCTCAGCCAAAGTTTTGAGGAGTTCCGGAGAAATCACCGGATCAATACCTTTCAACATTCCTGCACCTCCTTTTTTCGCCTGTTCTCCGCCACTATCAGCAGAATCATGAATAAAATATGCACCTGCAACGGAAGCTACCGCACCAGCTACAAACATTCTCCTCGAAAGGTTCAAGGAGAAAACTCCTCGTCGGCAGATAAGCCCGTTGGCATTTGCAAAGGCTCTATGCCGCGCTCAACAAGACGCGCGTTAACACCTTTCCAAACATTGTATCTAAACGCCTCAGGCGCACGCAAGACAACTTCTTCCGCGCGCTTACGGAAAGCTTCCATTTCGCTTTCGCTCATAGATGAGACAACTGCAGGCTTTTGTGCGGCCTCATTAGAACGAACTGCAAGCAAATAGCCCATCACCATAACGGCCGCAAGCAAAAGTGCAAAACCTGATGCAACAGCCCATGGCAGCCAATTTAAAGGATCGTCTCCAATGACACGATAAGGACGGATACCTTGTTTACGAAGAAGTAAATAAGCATCGTTGCGGTTCTTTGCAACGATCTCTCCTTCGCAATTGCGGTTTTCCTTATCTTGATACAGATATTTGTATGTCATTGTTGATGAATTATATCATATTCTCTATTACTATAATAGGCTCAATTGTTTATCATTAGCAATTGACGAAGCAAAAAAATAAACGCACCATTGGTGCGTTTACTTTTTGACTACATCTCCGCAAATGCGGAGAGGGATAAATCGGAAAGATCCGTTTACCAGCGAGTCTCGCGACGCGGACCGCGATCGCCATAACCACCACGGCCACCACGATCGCCATAGCCGCCGCGTCCGCCACCGAAGCCACCGCGGTATCCACCGCGCTCCTCACGGGGCTTAGGCTGCGACTCGTTCACACGAACGGTACGGCCGTCGAGTTCTTGTCCGTTCAGCGCGTCAATCGCAGCCTTCGCCTGAGCGGCGTCGGGCATCGTGACGAAGCCGAATCCCTTGCTGCGACCGGTCATGCGATCGGTTACAACGCGAACGGCGGTAACTTCGCCAAAGGCCGAGAAAGCCGCTTTGAGACCGTCATCGGTTGTCGCGTAAGCGAGGTTACCAACATAGATTTCCATCTGATCTTTCCTTCTGTTTCTTATTTTTGTCCGCCGCGAAGACACACGCCTTCTCCAACAGACCCTGCAATTTTATCAATTTTACATACACTCCGTCAATAGGGTTTAGCTCTAAACAAAAATTAGTCGAAATTTTAAGGTAAAGTCGAAGTCGAAGGCGAGAGAAAAAGTCGAAGTCGTGAGTCGAAGTCGAAGGTGAAGGTGGGATTAATGATCATATTGCAATCCCGTTTTCTTATATTTTTTAAGGAGCTGACACGGTCAATTCGCCTTCCTCTACTTTCCTATCCAAGGTTTCCGCCGATAATGATAGGCGCGAAATTCATCACTACTGCTCAACCCAAATAAGTTTATCGGTATCATAACCACGGCGCTTTGCTTCAGATAGAATTGTATATTTGACTGATACATCGATTGTCGGCGTTCGCGCAAGAATCCACAAATAATCTGAATCACCCCCGCC
>JAGBWQ010000124.1 GCA_017629735.1 Kiritimatiellia bacterium | reverse complement strand
ACTTGAAGCGGAAGCAAAAGCCTATCGCTTTATTCACCTCAAAAACGCCGTGCCAGCGGGACCATCAAAAACGTCGATGTGAGCTGCACCCGCACTGAAGCCGAAGCTACTGCAATTAGCCGCAAGCAGTTTACAAGTTAAACAGTGTTGCGAGTTAAACAGTTACCGAGTTACATGACAATGCGGCGAAACCCGTCGCACACTGACACAGCAAGCAAATAAAAAGGCTAATTAAAGTCGAAGTCGAAGGTAAAAGTCGAAGAGTAGAAGAAGTTGTAGATCAAAGACTAAAAATTAAAAGCTTGCGGTTAAGCTTAAGCCGCAGACAAAATTCCAGGTCTTATCTTCACTCGCGCCCCACTCGCCGTTATACGCGGCGGCAGCTTCACGCATCTTATCATCGAAGAGATAATCGTAGTATGCAATATAAGCGCCGAGAGTAAGCCAGTCGTTGATTGCGTATTCGAGATCGACCTTGATCGTCGTATCCATAAGGCCGCCGTGATCAAAGCCTTCAACCTTCTCAAGCCCAGCGAAATAGCCCTTCGTTCTGAGCGTATTGCCAATACCCTGACCAATCGCCGGACGAACCGTAAAACACTCACAAATCTCAAAAGTGTGGCCTACTTCAAAATTAACGTAAGTTCCGTCATCTGCCATAATGTCACGCTCGAAAGCGAGCGTCGGCTCAAGCCAATGACCGCCTAAAGAGAGTTCAGCCGTAAAATACTGAGTATCGCCCACTTCGCCCTGATATCGCGGCAGATACTCGTACATATAGCCAACGTCTACCCCGAGAGTTCCGATTTTTTCGCCTAAGTCAAACTCGTGAGCGAGACCGACAAACGCATCAAGGGTCGTGTACTTAAACCCACGCTTACCGTAACCGCCGCGTTTGCCATTGCCGTCGGTTAAGTCAAAGATTGACTCTACCCCGATATATGCCCAATCAAAAAATGTTGCCGTCGCACCGGGAGTAAAAATTGTATCTTTACCGTCGATTACGCCGTATGTCATATAGCGCGAATCAAAAGAAAGCGAAAATTCCGTGCATACAATGTTATTCTGTGCGTAAAGAGCACCTGTTAATACGATGATTGCTACTGCCCAGATGGTTTTCATCGTGTTCATTATATTTCTTTCCTTTTTTTATTTATTCGTTTAAACTTTGTTTAGACTAACTTTGACTATGCTTTTTTTCGGTTGTATATGTGATAAGAATTATTTAGTTCTTAGCGCAACAGTCGACACCCGAATTTCGACCTTCACTAACTACTAACCCCTAAATCATATCCACTCTGTGCTTCTTACCGTAAAGCCAGAACCCTCCGAACATCGCTACGAGAATGCTCGTTCCGATAATAAGCCACATTCCGCTGCCGCTGACCATTACCGCGTGGTAGATCGTCGCAACGCTCCAACCGAGTAGCGTTAAGTAGCCCACAAAAATCGTTCCATAGAGTTTACCGATTTCGCGGAAAACTACTCCTGTTGCTGCTATGCAAGGCACATAGAGCAAAATAAACAAGAGGAATGAATACATCTGATGAACACCCTTGGGGAAGTGACGCTTCAACGAATCGATAGCGGCTAAATCCTCAGCACTCTCCGCAGCAGAAACATCTTCCTTTGCATCGGAAAGCCCAAGAGGATCAACAAGCCCCTTCCATACACCTGAAAGATTCTCAGGAATGGATATAAACGCGGCCTTTAAGCCACCAACAAGAGAATACTCCTCCTCTTCGGCAACATTGTCCATTTTTATCGCGGCATCTTCTTGGCCATAAAGCCCCTTCATCGTGCCTACGACAGACTCTTTGGCAAAAAGCCCTGTAAACACAGAAACACTAGCCTGCCAGTTGTCGGGCTCTACACCAATAGGCTCAAAAACAGGTGTTATAGCCTTGCCAACTACCGACAAGAGCGACTCCTTTTTATCCTCGTTACCGATTGAACCATCAGTACCGACAGTATTGAGAATACCGAGAACTAAAACCATCGGAACGATGAACTTACCCGCTCTCCAGATAAAGATTTTAAGTCTCTCCCATGTATGAAGGAAGATGTGACGAGCACGCGGCAAATGATATGGTGGCAATTCCATAATAAAGTGGGTAGGCTCGCCTTGGAAAAGCGTATGCTTAAGAATAAGGCCAGTTACTACGCCAAGAACAATGCCTGAAATGTAAATGAAGAAAACAAGTTTGCCTGGATTCTGCGGGAAGAATGCCGCGGCAAACAAGACCCAAACGGGAAGCTTCGCACCACAACTCATGAACGGCGTCATAAAAACCGTAAGAAAGCGATCGCGCTTTGATTCTAGCGTGCGCGTTGCCATAATGGCAGGAACTGAACAGCCAAAGCCAACAAGCATCGGTACAAAGCTCTTGCCAGGCAGCCCAATCCAACGCATAAATCGATCCATCACAAACGCGGCGCGTGCCATGTACCCCGAATCTTCCAGAACAGAAAGGCAGAGGAACATAAACCCAACTGGCGGCAAAAATGTTCCAACAGTCTGAAGCGCTGTACCTACACCGTTTGAAATAAGAGCGATGACCCAATCGGGAGCATTGACCATACTAAGCAAGTGCGCGGTTCCGCTTACAAAAAGCGTATCACCCGCTATATCGAAGAAATCAATAAACGCCCCTCCGACAATCTGCGTGAACCAAAAGACAAGGTACATCATGCCGAGGAAAATCGGAATACCAAAGAAACGATTAATGACAACCTTGTCTATCTTCTCGGAAAGAAACACCTTATCGGCAACTGTGCGAACGACATCTTTTACCAATCCTGCAATAATGCCATAACGAGTCTCCGCAAGGACAACATCGGGCGGATCGCCAAGAACATCGGTGCAACGCTTTATCGCGCCATCAATCACCTCAGGTGCCATATCGTGATGACGCTCCAACTGGCGACGAATCAAAGGATCGCCCTCAATGGCCTTCATCGCCACCCAACGAGCATCAACTTTGTAGTGCTCTGCCGTCTTTACTGACGCGGAGGCAAGAATATCAACTTCCTGCTCAAGCTCATTTGGGAACTCAACATGAATACGCGGCAATTTTGGCGAAGCAATAACTTCATCAAGCATGGCGCGAAGCTTTACAATGTCGCGCGAATCTGTAGCCGTAACGCCAAGAACCGGAACGCCAAGATGCTTTGATAAATGATCTAAGTCGATATCTGTGCGACGCTGCCTTGCGACATCCATCATCGTCACAACAATCACCATCGGCACTTTAAGCTCGCACATCAAAAGCGTGAGGTACAAATTACGCTCAATGGCAGTTGCATCGATAATGTTTACATAAAGATCCGCTTCTTGCGAGAGGACATACTCAAGACTTGCTCTTTCATCTTCGCTCGCTGCAGTAAGCGAATAAATGCCAGGCAAATCTACAATCTTCGCCTCGCCGTATGTGGGCAAAACAAACTCGCCCTCTTTCTTCTCAACGGTAACACCCGGCCAATTGCCGATGTGCTGGCGCGAGCCAGTTAAAGCATTGAAGATAGTGGTCTTGCCGCAGTTGGGGTTGCCAATCAAACCGATAGTCTTCATTTTCACGACCCCTTCTCAATGACATTAACCTTAATGACACTTACCTCATCGCGCCTAAGCGAAAGATGAAAGCCTCTAACCGCCAACTCAAAAGGATCACCAAGAGGAGCAACATTTATAATCTTTACCTTAACCCCGCGCGTCATTCCCAATGCCAGAAGTTTAGCACGATATGCCGCATTACCGAGCTTATACCCGGTTATCTCGGCAATCTGCCCCTTTTTAAGTTTGTCCATCGTCATAAGTATCCCACCTTTTCTACCCCAACCAAATAAGTTAGGCTGCGCAAAGTTTACCAAAACTAACTTTCTCTTGTCAAGTGCACCTTAAGTCTCAAAACAAGTTCTTGGAATAAAGGATTTTACTTTAGTCTCTGCGACCTCTTCCACGAGGTCCGCGATGAGGCATGCGCATGTCCTCAGTCGATTCGTAGATATCCTTTACGGCATCGACGAGTTCTGTTGCATCGCTACCCTCAAGCCCAACGGCCTTGGCGACGGCGCCCAAAAGATTATCCCTTTCGCGCATGTTAAGCTCGCGAGACTTCCCTCCGATAGCAAAGAGCTCTTCAATAACTTCTCTGCGGCGGTCATCGGAAGTTTCCTCATTTGCAAGCTCATTTTCAAGCTCCTGACGCTTCACAATAAGACTCTTAAGCTCTTCATGGTTCTTAATCGCCTCTTCTCCCATACCGGAAAGGTCGACAGACGAGAGAAAATCAAGCTTGGCCTTCTGGCGCTCTTCTCTCATGCGGCGAAAGCTCTCCATACGCTCGGTGATGCGCTTAAATCTTTCAGGATCGTCCTGTTTGATTTTCTCCATCATCGATTTGAAATGAGAATATCCATCCTGCCTTGGCGCTTGAGGTGGTGGCGGCACGGCCTCAACTTCATTCGTTGGAAGATTTGCTTTGGCGCGAAGATCGGCAAGCTCTTCCTGCGCACTTTTCAAGCGCGCGCGAAGAGCCTCAATGCTAGCATTTTCTCCCTTGTCTTCAATCATAACAGCCTTAATGCATTCGCTTTCGACAGGAGATGCATCGTTTACATCTTCCTTTGGTGCAAGACAAAAACCAATTGCTGCTCCAGCGATTAAAGCCGCCCCAATAAACAACTGCTGCTTGACCATTATCTTCTTCCTTTCTTACCTTTCATACGGTGGGGGAGAAACTCGCGCATCAAAATCATCTTGAGTCCAGCCACGAAAACTCTCTTCCATAAGGGAAGCTCTGTATTCCCTATATCCCTCAGTCCAAATCATATACGCAATAAGAAGCCTGAGGAAGGAAGACCCTCCAATCGGAATAATCCAAATACTCGTAATACCCAAAAGCGGCAGCACAACAAGAAGGACTGCCGCCACGCGGCCGACCACCATTGCGTAGTACGTTGCTTTTGAGCGTGACATAAAGAACCTTGCCGCAGAGCGAAAAATCCTTCCTCCGTCCATTGGAAATCCAGGAAGAAGATTAAATAAACCAAGCGTAAAGTTTATCTGGCCTGCAATATAAATTGCGATTGTCAGCATGCTTCTCTCGGGCATAAACATCGAACCTATAACCATAGCAAGGCCAAGAATAAAACTTACGCACGGCCCTGCCGCGGCAGTAAGAAGCTCTTGATACGCCTTGTAAGGCATGCGTTCGAGAGATGCACAGCCTCCGATTACAGAGAGTGTTATATCCCGAGTATTACAACCGAAAATACGAGCGGTCAACGAGTGTCCAAGCTCATGTAGAACAATAGAGAGCAAGAGCAACACCGTCATACCAAGCGCGAGAAGTATATCCCCTCCGTGAAGGAACATAAGCGCAATAATAATCGTAGACCAATCGAGGTATACCGGTATTCCGAAAACTTCGAAAATCTTAAAACGCTTAAACGAGAACATGATCAGCCTCCTTGACAGATTTCAGCACAGCATAGCCGCGTCTGCGTATGATCTCGACCTCTGGGAAATAACGCTTTTGCACTGGCTCAAGCCCTGCTGCATTTTTGCATACAGTATAGCATACTCCACCATTACGAAGCACCCTTTTCGCTGTTTCAAGGAAAACATCTGCAATGCGGTAATCGCTGTAATACGGAGGATTACCGACAAAGATATCAAAAGAGCCATCCATTCGCGAAGGAGTGCCATTATCGGAAAGAATAACCTCCGCTGGGATATCAAACTTGGCCGCGTTTTCGGTTGCAGCTTCAACTGCGCGCGAATGAGAATCGACAAGAACAAGATTTGAAATAGGTTTTCCTGCAGCCTTCATGCGCGAGCCGACAAGAAGCCCAACAAGACCGCAGCCACACCCCATATCCAAAAGCGAACTAGCCTTTGCCCCCTCTTTAGAAGAAAGCTCTCTCGAAACAACCTCTGCAAGCGCAAGGCCGCCTTCATCAAGACGCCTATGGCAGAAGCACCCAGGATAGCTCGAAAACATCAACTTCTCGCCGCCAGGCACACTAGCAGGCCACTCCGCCTTGAACGAACGAACTCTTTCGGGATTGTCCTTGATCTTGGCAATAAGCTCGTTCTCGTCTCTCTCTTTACCGACAAAATCAAGCTCGAAAGACTTGGGCGCGAGACGATGGATCTCCTGCATCAAATCGAGAGAAAGCTCGCCCGACATGATTTTCGGCCCAGTCCGAAACTTAATTAAATCCCAAGGCCCCTCAGGAAGATGCGGCGTACAAACAGCCTTTGCATGCCACACCTTCTCTATCGCATGGCGATGGTAAATGTCGAGTACATGGCATGTAACATCGCCCTCCAACATCTTTGCCGAAAGGTCTGAAGCCTTGTAACCGACGAGAAGTGTCTTCATTAAAGCGCCTTTGTCATTGCAGCATTCTCAAGGCGCGCGAGAGTCTTTTCGCGGCCAAGAAGCTGAAGCATTTCAAAAAGCCCAATTCCCTCTCCGCGACCAGAGACTGCAACGCGAATCGGATGCACCCATGGCCCCATGCCGTTGCCCTGCGAAAGCTCCTTAACAGTATTTTCAAGAGCTTGCGCCGTCCACTCTGTGACCTTCGAGAAGCGCTCGACAAGGTCAAGAAGAAGAGCCTTCACACCTTCTTTTGCAAGACGCTTTTCAACGGCCTTATCGTCGAACGGATAATCATCGCTGAAGAAGCAGCGGCACTGCGAAGGAATATCGTTGAGGAATTTGGTACGCACCTGAAGCTGGCCAACAAGATATTTCAAGTCGAACGATTCAGGAATCGACATTCCCTCTTCGCCAACGCGACGAATAAGCTCTGCGGTGAAAACCGCTTCAGGGAGACGCTTAATGTATTCGCCATTCATCCACTGAAGCTTTTTCATGTCGAACTTTGCGGCCGTCACATGAACCTTCTCAAGATCGAAAAGCGAAATCATCTCGTCCTTCGTGAGCACTTCCCTGTCGTCGCCAGGATTCCAGCCGAGAAGAAGCAGATAATTGAAAAGCGCTTCAGGAAGATAGCCTGTATCGCGAAACTCTCCAACAAATGCGGCACCATCGCGCTTTGAATACGGCTTGCCCTGCTGATTTACGATCATCGAAAGATGGCCATACTGCGGCACAGGAGCGCCAAGCGCCTTGAAAATGCAGATGTGCTTGAAAGTATTTTCGACATGGTCATCACCACGGATAATGTGCGTGACGCGCTGGTCGATATCATCTACAACATTCGCTATATGGAAAATAGGCGAGCCATCAGAGCGAACAATGGCAAAGTCTTGAATATCTTCAGCGCGTTTTGCCATCTTACCCTTAACGATATCATCAAACTCAATGACCCCTTCGCGCGGCATCTTAAACATAACGACCTCACCCGTCTTTCCATCGCGCGAAGTGCGCTCGCACTTATAGGCGTGGCCAGAGGCAAGAAGCTTTTCTACAGCCTCCATGTGGCGCGGCTTATTCTTAGTCTGATAAAAAGCCTCTTCGTCATAATCAAGACCAAGCCACTGCATGCACTCAAGAAGAGCTTGAATGGCCTCGGGCGTAGAACGCTCAAGATCTGTATCTTCAACACGAAGAAGGAACTTTCCGCCTGTATGACGGGCGAAGAGCCAATTGTAGATTGCGGCGCGAATATTGCCGATATGAACTTTGCCCGTAGGAGATGGGGCGAAACGAACTCTTATTTCTGACATAATTACAGTATTATACCTAAAAACGGCGCATGAAATCAAACGCCAAAAACTATCATTCTTTAATGCGGAATGCCTCTACCGACTTAACCTTGCCAGTGAAAGTATCCATTGTAAATGCGGCACCTTCAAGCACACAAGGACCTTCTGCCACTTCAAATCTTGAAGGCATACCAGTAATGAACTTTTTCGTAACTGGCTTAAAATCTCTACCGATGGAAGAATGATACGGACCCGTCATTCCCAAATCAGTTATAAAGGCCGTGCCACCAGGCAAAATGCGCGCATCGGAAGTCTGCACATGCGTGTGT